>CAZAIY010000113.1:0-1457 GCA_964485295.1 uncultured Oxalobacter sp.
CAGAAGCTTTAACCAATCTGGCTAAATATTCTTCTCCAATTCCGGAAGAAAAGCAGTTGTCGAGAAGTTGAACGAGTTCTTCAACTCGAGCGTAAAGCTGACTTAGTATCCATTTCTCGATGAAAGTGACACTCATTGCTAGCGTAATGGCAGCAGCAGAGACAATAAAAGCCATTGAAACGCCATGTAAAAGATGGCTTAAACTGTTACGTACAATAAGAGGATTTTCCGATATTTGGAAAGTTTGCAAACCGGATAACAAACCAGAAAAAGTACCGATAATACCTATACCAGTAAAAATCCCGGGTAAATGGCGGAAAAAATCAGCCCGTAAAGTCATATCAACAATAATTTCCGGTTTGAAAAAAGCTTCTGCCGGCATGGTGGATCTTCGCTGTTTTTTTTGTTGTCCAGTTAGAGGATCCATTTCAATCTGCTCATGAAGACTGTCTGCATATTCATGCCAAAGCTGTTTCATGATTCTTGTATCATGAAATATTTCATCTATCTGTTTTCCGGAATCCGAAGAAATTGCCTTTAAACGTCTGATTGTTCTTGAAAGTTCTCCCCGTACTCGGATGGATGGAACGATGAAGCGAAATAGGAAATCCAACAAAAGCAGAGCAAGGATGGCTCCAAAAATGTAAATATGAGTAGGCAGATCAATCATGAGAATCAAAGTAGGGTATGGTGTGATCAATTCATGATACTGGTTTATATTTCAATAGGGCAATATGAAAAATAGGATTTGACATCGGAAAATACAATATATTGTTTTTTGATTTGCATGGATCTATTTTTCAATAAATTGATTTTCCTATATTTTTTCCTATCTTTTAAGCTGGACCTGTTCTGATTCAACAATCATATCCAAAACATAAGCTGTTTCAGGAGTTTTTGCTGAAGCATTCGTGAGGGTAAATTTCTTGACTCTCAGGATATTTCTGATACCTGGCTGAAAATGAAATCCTTCAATATCCTGATCCAGGTCTTTCCATGCATCCGGTTTTTTGCTTTTAACGCCATTGTCATCATAATAAACCTGACGAATCTGGAAACATGTTTTGTCAGACAATTCGGGTTGATGACAAGGTGTTTTTTGAGGAGCTATTTCAAGGAAAATGATTTCTCCTTTGCTGTTAAAACGGGTTTCAGGTGTTGGTATTCCAATGAATTTCAGCAGATCTCCATTATCCGTGGTAAAGGTTAGAAAAAGATTGTCCTTGTCTGAAATAAGGTTGTACAAAATGGTATTTTGAAGACGTTTACCAATTTCATCATCTAAAATAGCCAGTTTTCCGTCGCACATTTTTCTTGTTGCTGCAACTGCTCCAAAAATGAGTTCCTTTTCTTTCAGCAAATAAGAACCACCCATGTTGTTACAGGTATTCGTGATATTAAAGTAGTCCTCGCTAAATTCAATTTGTATGGGTTTATCTGCCTGTACAAAAAGAGTG
>CAZAIY010000113.1:1467-4693 GCA_964485295.1 uncultured Oxalobacter sp.
AATATCTTTTGCTTCATGTAACTGCCAGTAGTAGCTGGTCAAGGTTTTTTGTGATACAGCAAAAAGAGTTGCCTGATCCTGGTTGGATGAACTGGCGCAACCAGCTAAAGTAGCAAACAATAACAGTGCAATTAAGTAACGTTTCACAATCTTCTCCAGATGGTTTTTTAGTTAGAAGAAATAAGCTGTATTTTCATACGCTATTCTAGCGGTAAAAAGGATATACCTGTCATTTAAGTCGGGTAGTTTATTTGTATTTTTTTACAATAGAAAAAAGTTGAGGAAGTATAATTTCAATTAAAAATAAATGATGAGGATCGTCGGTTAGCTTAAGAAGAAGATATAGTAAAATGGCAGCAGATTCTGCATAAGGGCAAACATAGATGAAAAAGGAAAGTTTCCGAATAACAAAAACATGGGGCAGGCCAGCAAAATGGTTTTTTGCTGGCCTTTTATCTGCTGGTTTTTGTATTACAGCATTAGCTGTAGAAAACGGGTTTGTTGAAGGGACAAAAGCTTACGCCAGTGGTGATTATCCCAAAGCTTTCGCCTATACCATGCAGGCAGCACAGGCAGGAGATGCCAGAGCACAAACGGCTGCGGGATTGATGTATGAACTTGGTAGAGGTACAAAAAGAAGTGCTCAAGAAGCAGTTCGCTGGTATCGTAAAGCGGCCGAACAAAATTTTCCTATGGCCTTTTTCAAAATGGGAGAAATGCACGAACATGGTATTGGGGTCAAGCAGGATGATGAAGATGCGTTGTTCTGGTATCGTAAAGCGGCTAATGAAAATTATGGCGAGTCAACCTACATTGTAGGCAGTTGGTATTACATTGGAAAAGGAACAAGAAAGGACAATTCCCTGGCAGCCAGGTGGTTTGAAAAGGCAGCTAAAAAAGGAAATCTTTCTGCCCAGAAAAAACTGGCAGAGATGTATATGAAGGCAGAAGGAGTTGTACAAAGTGATGAAGAAGCGGCCCGGTGGTATCTGAAAGCAGCAGAGCAAGGTGATGCGGAATCTCAATATAACATGGGATTGATGTATATTTTTGGTCGCGGGGTCTATCAGGATGCTTCAGATGGCATGAAAATGTTTGAAAAAGCAGCTGCACAGGGCTATGCAGACGCCTATTACGAAATGGGTGTGATGAATCTGTATGGCGAAGGTCTTTGGATGAAAGATGAGACAAAGGCTTTTGAATGGCTAAAAAAATCGGCTGAATCGGGTGATGCAAAAGGTATGTATGTTCTGGGTTCCATGTATCAAAAAGGGATAGCAACTGAAAAAGACGATGCACAGGCTGTTCACTGGTACAGGGCAGCTGCTCATCAGGGACATACTGAAGCGGCTACAGCATTGGGGTTGATGTATGCAACAGGTGATGGTGTCCCGCAGAATATAGAGCAGGCAGTGAACTGGATACAGATGGCAGCTGTAAAAGGAGATGTTGCCGCCCAATTCAATTTGGGCGTACTCTACAGTAAAGAAGACCAGGGAATGCCGGATTATACTCAGGCGGCAGAGTGGTTCAGAAAAGCGGCAGAACAGGGACATGCTGTTGCGCAATATAATTTGGGATGGCTATACGGTAATGGACAGGGCGTTCCTTTTTCAGCGAATCGAACATTATACTGGTTTGAAAAAGCGGCGCGTCAGGGTAATGTGGATGCCCAATATTCTTTAGGTATGCTGTATGAAGAGGGATGGCATGTCGAAAAGGATTCAAAAAAAGCGGAAGAATGGTATAAGTTGGCTGTTGCCCAAGGTGATGAAAAGGCAAGAGAACGTTTAAATGCATTAAAGGGTATTACCGTTTCGCCGTCATATGAAATAGTGCAGCAGGAACCTGATTTTTTGCGTTAAGTCCAATAACATACCCGGTTCATGTGAACCGATAAAGTTTTTGTCAGGATCAGATTTATCTGTTTTGGTTTTTGTGTGTAAAAGATGGGACAGGCTCTTTTGGAGAGGGATCCATTCTTGGCGATAAAAACTAGAAATAATCATGAATGATTGTCTGTTAGGAAAAAAGAATGAGAGTTTCTCATACTTTTACAAGAGATTTTTTATCTATTTTTATCCTCGTTTTTTCTATTTTTGGCCTATATGGAAAAGTGCTGGCAGATGATTTTGCCGACGGCGTTACCTTTTTTCGCCATGGACAGTATCAGCAGGCTTTTTCAGCTTATATGCGAGCTGCTATGGATGGACATGCTGGTGCTCAAAACAATATTGGCAGAATGTATATGGAGGGGGTTGGTGTTACAAAAAACGAAAAGGCAGCATTAATCTGGTTTGAAAAATCGGCAAATCAGGGATTTCTTTTAGCTCAGCGCAATATAGGTAAAACCTATTATGAAGGGCGTGGAACCAAGGCAGATAAGGAAAAAGCGCTTTATTGGTTTAAAAAGGCAGGAGAACAAAATGATTACGCTTCCCAATATTTTGCCGGTTTAATATATGCACAGGGAGATGGGATCAAACGGAATTATGTACAGGCCCGCTATTGGCTAGCGAAATCAGCAGAAGGAGGATATGTAGATGCGATGTATTCTCTTGGTATGTTAAATGAAGTGGGGTTGGGGAAGCCTCAGAATATAGATGAAGCATTGAAATGGTATCAAAAGGCTGCTGACCGTGGACATAAACAGGCAGGTATTCGATTTAATGCATTAAGTGAAGGTGGTGCAGCTGTTGCAATCAAACCGATAAAAGAATCCCGTTAGTTACTTTTGCTTTTTTTTGAAAAGAATTCAAAAAGGGTTAGAGGGATATTAATTAACAAGAGAGAGCATTTATATTGCTTACAATTCATGTAACGAATGGTTTTTAACGACATACTTGAAAATGACAACAGTTGAAGAAATTCTGAGAAGGCGGATGCGTTTGCCTCCTCCGAAGGAAAAAAACCGGTTACGTGGAAAAATTTCACAGTTTTTGCCATACCTTTTCTTTGGGCTTTGATTTATCTGGTTGATCAGGTAGTTATTCTTTTTCATTTGCCTGTTTCATGGTTTCATGAAATATTGTTTTTTTTGACGGCTCTGGCTTTTTTTGTTGCATTTGTTTTTTCTCCCAGAGATGATGTGATTCCTTGGGAAAAAATATCTGAGCCGCGCCAAAGAAGCTTCTTTTATGTTGCTTGTGGGAGTGCTTTAGCCGGTATGATCCTTTTGTGGCTATCAGGTGCCGGTTTTTGGATATACATGAATTTAGCACTGGCT
>CAZAIY010000114.1:0-4675 GCA_964485295.1 uncultured Oxalobacter sp.
TATAGGGATCAGAGTTATATCCGTCAACAGATCGCATGCATCCGGAAATGGTAAATGACATCAATAAAAGAACAAACAATCTTTTCATATGAATATTCGCGGCTGGATTAAAGTGAATATTATGAACATGCTACAACGATCAGATAAAAAAATACAAAATTAGATAACTATTTTGAAATGAAAGTTTTATCTTTTAGTCCAAATGTTATTGTAAAGTTAAATTTCAAAAAAACGGATCGTTAACGAAATAACATTGAAATTTTCAGAATCCTGAAAACTGATAATTTGGGTTTTTCATCATTATAAAAGTGATGAGTCGTTCATATAGTCTTAACCGGAAGAGTTCGTTATGAAAAAACATATTCATTCAGTACCGCTTGATAAAGTATCACGAATATTAAATCATGGGCCGACCGTTTTGGTTTCTGCCAGACATGAGGGCATAGATAATGTAATGGCAGTTGCATGGGCCTGTATGCTTGATTTTGAACCGCCCAAAATAACTTTGGTTCTGGGAAAAGATGCCAAGACGCGTGAACTGATTGAAAAAAGCGGACGTTTTGTTGTTCAGGTTCCAACAAGAGAACAGGTTCAGCTGGTTTATCAGGTTGGTCATATGAGTCTTTCCGATGATCCGGAAAAATTGGCGCATTGTGGTGTCACGTTATTTGAAATGGATAACAGGGATTTGCCATTTGTGTCAGGATGCTCCGCCTGGTTATCCTGTCAGCTTCAGGAAGAAAAAGCCAACCAGGAAAAGTATGATTTGTTTATCGGTGAAGTGACGGGTGCCTGGGCAGACACGAGAATTTTCAGAAACGGACGCTGGCATTTTGAAAATGCGGATTCAAAATGGAAAAGCCTTCACTATATAGCAGGAGGTCATTTTTACATGATTGGAGACGCAATTGCTGTAGCAGAAGGCATGCCGATTGAATAAGCCGGCATAAAAGATTCGTTCTTTGTTTTTCATCAGAACATCGTTATATCAGCGAAATTACAATCCCAAAAACAAAATGAATGTGTTCTGAACTGTTTTGGAACATAAATAGGTCATGTTTTTAGGAGAGGCTATGAATAAAAGAACAATAGTCAGTTGTTTATGTGGATTGCCATTTGCTTTAACATTGATGTTTTCTTCCCCCGTTACATGGGCTCAAAAGAGTGCATCGCAACAGGATGTCGAGGTTGCGGTACAACAAAATAATGCAATGGATTTTCCCGTTGTAACACTAAAGCATTGGAAAAATGCATCCAATGATGCCCGTTATGCTTTTTTGATCGGATTTGTTACTGCAATAGAAATGGAAAAACAATGGCAGGGAAAAACTCCGCTGCCTTTGGAAAAAAGCCTGAATAATACCTGGGCAAAAGGATTTGGTGACGTTACGCTGAAAAATATCAATGACAATATTAATCTTTATATTGTGGAAAATCCGGACAACCTGGATTTATCCCTGGTGGAATATCTTTGGTATGCCTATGCTCAACCTCAGGTCAATGAAAAAGTGAGCAAGAAAAAACTGAAAAGTCTGAATTACAAACCTGAAATGAGACCCCTGAAAAATATTAAACCTGCTGTAAAAGGAGGAAATTAATATGAGGAAACTGACAATAATGACAATCATGGCGTGCATGGTTTCAGCGTTTGGATGTACCAATATGAGCAGCAGTCAGCAAGGTACACTTTCAGGGGCGGCTCTGGGCGCCGGATTGGGCGCTGGTCTGGGAGCTTTGACTGGAGGAAATGCCGGTACGGGTGCTTTAATCGGTGGTGCTTTAGGCGGGATTGCTGGTGGGATTTATGGGCACAATAAATAAAATATCATGTTGATTTTAAAAGGGCGGAATAGATTCATCATGTTGTTCCGCTCTTTTTAATTTGCAATGAGACCCCTGATGTGAGTTCATCCACTTTGTTTTGGGCATAAATACAATTGTATTGCCCCATGCACATTTCATTGACCCAAAGGCCGTTTTCGGCATCAATCATGGCACTTAGGCCAGACGAACGCAGTTTTTCAAGCGTTTCTTCCGGGGATAAAGCATCCTTTTTTATCGTTTGATATTCTTTCAGGAGATCACGCTGTCCGGATGGGAAAGAAGATGTCATTTTTCAGGTTACCGGTATGAAAACCATAGTATAGCAACTTGTTCCCCTCATGAAATTGCATCAAGGTTGTTTAATTCGATGTCGATTAAGCAGATCCTGTCCTTTTTTGCCCCAATCCGGGGCATCTTTTTGGAAAGACTATTCGCGTGTATCATATAGCGCTAGTATGAATATAAATCTTTTATCTGCATTTTTGGTTTGTTCCGAATATTCTGAAAGCTTTTTGAGTAGGTTGACTGCTTTTTTTAATAAAGCGGTTTTATTTATTGTGGCTTTTCCATTCCAAATAATGCCTTCTAACAAGGTTGTGAGAACGTGATTGCCGAAACTTATTTCCCGGTTCTTCTGTTCATCCTTGTCGGTGGCGGTTTTGCTGTTTTTTCGCTGTTGATGGGGCGTTTTGCTGCTCCCTATCGGCCGGACTCCGAAAAGAATTCCCAATATGAGTGCGGTTTCCCTGCGTTTGATGATGCCCGTGTTAAATTCGACGTGCGTTACTATTTAATTGCAATACTCTTTATTTTGTTTGATTTGGAAACAGCATTCCTGTTTCCATGGGCTGTTGCCATACGGGATTTGGACGGATTTGGTTTTATTGCCATGCTCATTTTTATTGCCGAGCTGGCAATCGGTTTTTGGTATATATGGAAAAAAGGTGCGCTTGACTGGGAGTAATGAATGGCGTTGGAAGGATTGTTGAGTAAAGGTTATATCACTACTTCATTGGATAGTATTATTAACTGGGGACGCACCGGTTCTCTTTGGCCTGTATCATTTGGATTGGCTTGCTGTGCGATAGAAATGATGCATGCCAGTGCTTCCCGATATGATTTGGATCGCTACGGGACTTTTTATAGACCGACTCCCCGTCAATCCGATGTCATGATCGTGGCAGGAACACTTTGTAACAAGATGGCACCGGCTTTACGAAAAGTATACGATCAGATGGCAGAACCGCGTTGGGTTATTTCGATGGGATCCTGCGCCAATGGAGGAGGGTATTACCATTCTTCCTATTCTGTTGTTCGTGGTTGCGATCGAATTATTCCGGTTGATGTCTATGTTCCGGGCTGTCCCCCAACAGCCGAAGCGCTTTTATACGCTTTTATTCAATTGAAAAACAAAATTAAACGAACCAATACCATTGCCAGATAAAAGTACAGAGCCAACGATTTATCATGACGACAAGATGGATAAGATTGCAGGATGCATTGAAAAGCCATTTGGGAGAACGCATTCTCTCGTGCATTTATGCATTCAGGGAAATAACACTGGAGGTTCATTGTGCAGATTATTATGAGGTAATGCAGATACTGAAAAATGAGCCGGATTTTTCTTTTGAAGAGCTTATTGATTTATGCGGGATGGATTATATCGATTACGAGGGACAATCTCATAGAAGATCCCGTTATGCCGTTGTCGTTCATTTGCTGTCTGTAACACACAATTGGCGATTACGTGTACGGGTCTTTGCTGAAGATGACGATGCACCCGTATTGAAAAGTATCATGAATATCTGGCCTGCGGCAAATTGGTATGAGCGGGAAGCATTTGATCTTTTCGGAATTTTATTTGAGGGACATTCGGATTTACGCAGGATTTTGACGGATTATGGGTTTGTCGGACATCCTCTGAGAAAGGATTTTCCAACGCAGGGATTTGTAGAAATGCGTTATGACGAAGAAAAGCGCAAGGTAATTTATCAACCTGTTACTGTAGAGCAACGTGAAATCACTCCCCGAATTGTTCGGGAAGACTCCTATGGAAAAAATAATGGTTGAAATCAAAAATTACACGGTTAATTTTGGGCCTCAGCACCCTGCGGCTCATGGTGTATTGCGTTTGATTCTTGAACTGGATGGAGAAGTCATCCAGCGGGCCGATCCTCATATTGGCATGTTGCATCGCGGAACGGAAAAACTGGCAGAACAAAAAACCTGGTTGCAGGCACTGCCTTATATGGATCGTCTGGATTATGTTTCCATGATGGCAAATGAACATGCCTATGTTTTAGGCATTGAAAGACTTTTAGGGATTGATGTACCTGTTCGGGCACAATATATCCGGGTCATGTTCGATGAAATTACGCGACTTTTAAATCATCTTCTCTTTTTGGGCGCCCATGCACTGGATGTTGGTGCAATGGCTGTTTTTTTATATACCTTCAGGGAACGGGAAACGCTTTTTGACTGTTATGAAGCAGTAAGTGGTGCCCGAATGCATGCTGCCTACTATCGGCCGGGAGGAGTCAGCCGGGATCTGCCGGATGCCATGCCCCAGTATCAAGGGTCGCATTTAATAAAAGAAAAAAGATTAAAAACAAAAAATGCAAACAGAAAGGGATCCCTGCTCGATTTCATAGAAGATTTTACGGATCGTTTTCCTGGATATGTTGACGAATACGAGAATCTTTTAACGGAAAACAGGATCTGGAAACAGCGTCTCGTTGGTGTTGGGGTTGTCTCTCCTGAAGAGGCCCTGGCGGCAGGTTTTACGGGTCCCATGCTTCGGGGATCCGGTGTTCAATGGGATCTTCGCAAAAAGCAGCCATATGAAGTGTAT
>CAZAIY010000115.1:0-987 GCA_964485295.1 uncultured Oxalobacter sp.
GTACCGTAGCCTATGGTAACACCTGGAACAATAATTGTACCGCCTCCTATCCATACATTGTCTTCAATTGCAATAGGTTTGGCTGATTCCAATCCTTCTCTTCGTTTTTCCGGATTAGTGGGGTGCATGGTCGTATAGATTTGTACATTTGGCCCCAAAGTTACGTTGTCTCCAATCGTGACTAATGCACAATCCAGAATAACGCAATTAAAGTTGCAGTGGAAGTTTTCTCCAATCGTAATGTTGTATCCGTAATTGCAATAGAAAGGAGAGGCAATATCAAAAGCTTTCCCGGCAGACTTCAGTAGAAGTCTCATAATGGTATCTCTTTTTTCATTCTCTTCGGATGAAGTGTCGTTATATATCTTGATTAAAGTCTGTGCCCGTTTTTTGTCCCGTTGCAATGCAGGATCGCTGGAACTGTATTCCTGGTTGGCAGTTGTTTTTTGTTTGTTTTCGTCTGTCATAGATTGTATTGTTAATGATTAAATGAAAATCAGTTTTTTTCTTTATTCCAAATGGCGGTTAATGCAGCGACTGCTACTATACCAGCCGTTTCCGTTCTTAATATGCGATCTCCCAAAGATAAAGCCAATGCACCATGCTCCATGGCAAGATTTTCTTCTTCCTGGGAAAAACCACCTTCCGGACCTATCAAGAATGTAACGTCTTGTCGTGGATTTTGAAATGCCCAATCGGATAAAGAATGATTTGCTCTTGGTGTAAATATTAAAACAGAGCCAGTTTTGTTTTGTTTTAGCCAATCTTTGAAAGTTTCAATATTGGCTAATTCAGCTAAAGAATTGCGACCACATTGCTCGGAAGCTGCAATAATAATATTTTTCCATCGAGAAATTCTTTTTTCGGTCCACCCGATACGGCAATCACCTGATCGGTGTCGGTTACTGCCACGGCACAGCCCAATACGGCACTGGCCGCTTCAGCGTATCCCCCGGCAAATTCATTCAGCTCGCTGATGGGGGAATA
>CAZAIY010000115.1:997-4674 GCA_964485295.1 uncultured Oxalobacter sp.
CTAATGACAGAACGTTGTGATTCAACAGGACAAATTTGGGCAACACCCAATTCAATGCTCTTTTCAATGATCCAATCCATTTTAGAGGCTTCAGGTAACGATTGTACCAATGTTATGCGATAAGAAAGTTCTTTTTCAATCTGTTGGTAAGAAAGAATATCCACTGTTGTACCAAAGCGACTAATATCAACAATTTTTGCGGTATATTCACCGCCATTGCCATCAAATAAAGTAATCTTATCTCCTGATTTTAAACGCAAAACGATTGTATGATGCGCTGCGGAAGTAGGTAATTCTATGCGACGGTTTAAGGAAAGAGGGGTATTGCAATACAAGCGTGTCATAATAGTTTACTTTCCTGTCGTATGTTGATATTAATCTATGGAAGACTCTCTGATAGAATACGAGCAGATGTATGCTTGGCATAATACACGATTTGGATGAATTTAATAGATTTTATTCGTGCCATTTCTTTCTGAATTGAAGGTGACTTTATGACAACAACTTTACCCGATAATATTATGGCAAATGCCATCCGTGTTCTTGCAATGGATGCAGTCCAGAAAGCTAATTCCGGTCATCCAGGTATGCCAATGGGTATGGCAGAAATGGCAGTAGCGCTTTGGTCGCGTCATTATCGTCATAACCCAGCCAACCCACATTGGCCTAATCGCGACCGTTTTATTTTGTCAAATGGGCATGGGTCTATGTTGCAATACGCTTTGTTGCATCTGACAGGATATGACCTTTCCATGGACGATATCAAGAATTTTCGTCAACTTCATTCCAAAACACCAGGCCATCCTGAAGTACACGTTACACCCGGTGTCGAAACGACGACGGGACCCCTGGGACAGGGGATTGCAAATGCGGTCGGTATGGCGTTGGCAGAAAAACTGATGGCAGCGGAATTTAATCGTCCCGGGTTGAATTTGGTTGATCATTACACCTATGTTTTCATAGGAGATGGTTGTCTGATGGAAGGTCTCTCTCATGAAGCCTGTTCTCTTGCTGGGACCTGGAAATTGAACAAATTAATTGTTCTTTACGATGATAATGGGATTTCAATTGATGGGGATGTCAAAGGCTGGTTTACAGATGATACGCCTAAACGTTTTGAAGCTTATGGCTGGAATGTGATCAGAAATGTGGATGGTCATGATGTCGCTGTTGTTGATGCGGCAATTACTCAGGCAAAACAATCAGACAAACCCACTTTAATTTGCTGTAAAACGCTTATAGGAAAAGGGGCACCTAATAAACAGGGAACGCATAGTGTGCATGGAGCTCCATTGGGAGATCAGGAAATTGAAGCAACGCGTGTTGCATTAAATTGGACTTATCCTGCATTTGATATGCCCAAAGAGATTTATGAAGCATGGGATGCTAAAAAGGACGGACAAAAATGGCAAGAAGACTGGGATGCACTTTTTGTTGCCTATGCCAAACAGTATCCTCAGGAGGCATCTGAATTTACCCGTAGAGTGAATGGGTTATTGCCAGATAATTTTGATGGCATTGTTAATCAATATATTGCTGATTGTGTCAGTAAAAAAGAAGTAATTGCTACTCGACGTGCAAGTCAAAATGCAATTCAGGCTTATGCTCAGGTACTTCCCGATTTTTTAGGAGGTTCTGCAGATTTGACAGGATCAAATCTCACGAATTGGAAAGAATGTATCAAGGTTTCTGCAGACAAACCAGGAAATTACATTAGTTATGGCGTAAGGGAATTCGCTATGAGTGCCATTATGAATGGTATTGCACTGTATGGTGGCTTTATTCCATTTGGTGGAACTTTCCTGACTTTTTCTGATTACAGTCGAAATGCATTAAGGATGGCAGCCTTAATGCAAATCAGGTCAATTTTTGTTTTTACACATGATTCTATCGGTGTGGGTGAGGATGGTCCTACGCATGAACCCATTGAGCATATTTCCAGTATGCGCTTGATTCCAAATTTAAATAATTGGCGGCCTTGTGATACGGTTGAGTCAGCCGTTGCCTGGGCTCAGGCTATAAAAAGAAAGGATGGACCAACAACTTTAATCTTTTCTCGTCAAAATCTGGCTTATCAAGAAAGAACGGAAGCACAAATTGCCAATATTGCTCGAGGTGGATATGTTTTGCGGGATACAAAAGATGCTAAAGTAATATTGATTGCGACTGGTTCAGAAGTTGATCTGGCAATGAATGCGGCGGCAGAATTGGATAAAAAAGGAATTGCTGCCCGTGTTGTTTCCATGCCATCAACGGATGTATTTGATGTTCAGGATGAGGCCTACCGCAATAGTGTTTTGCCGAAAGGAGTCTTACGTGTGGCAATAGAAGCGGGAATTGCTGACTATTGGCGTAAATATGTTGGTTTGGAAGGAGCAGTTATTGGCATGGAAAGTTTTGGTGAATCGGCTCCAGCTTCCTTGCTATTTAAACATTTCGGATTTACTGTAGACAATATTGTTGCAAAAGTGCAATCCGTTTTGGGTCAGTAAGATTTATAATGGTTGCCCTAAAAACCATTATTGGATGGTGCAAAGGGTGGTAAATATAATAGATTTTGATTATTCAGGAGTAAAACAACATGGCTATTCGGGTTGCAATTAACGGCTATGGTCGTATTGGCCGAAATGTCCTTCGCGCACATTACGAGGACGGAAAATCACATGACATTGAAATTGTTGCCGTCAATGATCTTGGTAATATGCAAATTAGTGCTCATCTGACTCGTTATGATACTGCACATGGCAAATTTTCTGGAAAAGTGGAGTTTGAAGAAGATTATTTAATCATCAATGGAGATCGGATTCGTGCCATTTCCAATCGCAATCCTGCAGAAATGCCTTGGAAAGAATTGGATATTGATGTTGTACTCGAATGTACAGGACGATTTACTTCTAAGGAAGCGGCTTCTGCTCATTTGCGTTCAGGCGCAAAGAAAGTTCTTATTTCAGCACCAGGCGGAAAAGACGTTGATGCGACAGTGGTTTTTGGTGTCAATCAAAATATATTAAAAGCCTCTCATCAGGTTGTATCAAATGCTTCTTGTACAACTAATTGCTTGGCGCCGGTTGCCAAACCATTGAATGACAGATTAGGTATTGTCAATGGTTTGATGACAACGGTTCATGCCTATACCAATGATCAGGTTTTAACCGATGTCTATCATAATGATCCTCGTCGTGCTCGTGCAGCAGCTTTAAATATTATTCCAACTAGAACGGGAGCCGCAGCGGCAGTTGGTTTGGTTCTGCCTGAACTTGCCGGTAAGTTGGATGGTTATGCTATGCGGGTTCCAACTATTAATGTTTCTGCAGTTGATTTGACATTTGTTGCTTCTCGTCCAACGACTGTTGAAGAGGTTAATGCCATCATAAAAGAAGCTTCTGAAGGAGAAATGAAAGGCATTGTGGCTTATAACACAGAGCCATTGGTGTCTTCTGATTTTAACCATACTTCAGTTTCAAGTACGTTTGATGCAACTCAAACACGGGTAAGTGGAGGCAATCTCGTAAAAATCCTAGCCTGGTACGATAATGAGTGGGGATTTAGTAGCAGAATGTTAGATACAACTGTAGCAATGATGAATGCAAAATAATCTTGCTAAAGAAAAATTTTTGGATGGGCTACTTTTAGTAGCCCATTTTTTTAATTTACAGTCAAAAAAGTCATTTACAGGA
>CAZAIY010000116.1:0-4655 GCA_964485295.1 uncultured Oxalobacter sp.
GGTTTCCGGAGCCCTTGACCGTTTTTAAAGTATGGAGAAATATCCTGAGTGACAAGGGTGGGCTTTGGTTTTCCTGTTTTGGTCCTGAAACGATTCGTCCTTTAAAAGAAGCTTTTAAAGCGTTGGATGATGATGGACATGTCCTGGAATTTATGGAAATGCATGATTTGGGCGATTGTCTTCTCAAAGCCGGATTTCCATCACCTGTGCTTGACCGGGAAATGATGACGATTACCTATTCCAGTATCAAAAAATGTTTGCAGGATATCCAGTCTTTTGGCGGGAATGTCTTGATGAATCGGAAACGGGGATTGATGGGGAAAAATACTTTTCAAAAATTAATGGATTTACTGGAGAAAAAAAGAAATCCACTCGATGGCACCATTCATATGCCTTTTGAAATTATATATGGGCATGCTTTTTGTACGGTTTCCCAGGCAGAAAAAAAACACCAGTCAAGGAACATAAACTGGTGTTTCTCATGAATGAAAATGGGCAATATCACTTATGCTTTATAAGCGATCAAAGCGGTTTTCATTTTTTTCATCGCCGCCGTTTCAATTTGGCGGATTCTTTCCGCAGACACACCAAATTCTTTTGCTAGGGTATGTAAAGTGGCGCTTTCATCGTTGGATAACCAACGGGCTTCGATAATTCTTCGTGAACGGGGATCCAGTTTATCTAGTGCTTCTTCCAATCCATCAGACTGCAGTTTTTCGGATTCCTGTATTTCCAGCAGTCGGGTGGGTTCATTTTCTTCAGAAGAAAGATAGGAAATGGGCGCAAAATTGTCATCTTCTTCATCAACAGAAGATTCCAATGCGATATCCCGACCGTTCATGCGTGTTTCCATCTCAATGACGTCTTCTTTTTTGACATTGAGTTTTTGAGCTAATGAATGGATCTGTTCCTCGCTCATGGCTTCATTATCCTGGCGATGGCTACGAAGGTTAAAGAAAAGTTTGCGTTGAGTTTTTGTTGTTGCAACTTTAACCATTCGCCAGTTTTTAATGATGTATTCATGAATCTCGGCTTTGATCCAGTGGATTGCGTAGGAAACAAGACGAACTCCCATTTTGGGATCAAAACGTTTGACTGCCTTCATGAGACCGATATTGCCTTCCTGTATCAAATCGGCATGTGGCAGGCCATAACCAAGATATCCTCTGGCAATGGAAGCCACCAATCTTAAATGTGACAGGACAAGTTCCTGGGCGGCTGCCAGATCGTTATGTTCCCGATATCTTTCTGCTAAAGCGGTTTCCTGCTCATGGGTAAGCATTGGCAGACGGTTGATCTCTGCAATATAGGTTTCGATATTGCCTAGTGCACCGGTAAAGCCAAGAACCAAAGAATGACTATTCGCCGGCATCAATGCGGATTGTGCAGACGTTACAGTCATGTTTCCTCCTTTTTGAAATGATAAAAAATGATTAATCGATAAACATATTTTAGCACTCTTTTAAAGAGAGTGCTAACAGCTTATGTTTTTTACAAAAAAAATACAGTAGTTCAGTTAGCATAAGACATTGATTTAAAAGGATTTTGCGATAGTTCAAAATGGAAGCAAATTGTTACAACTTATTTTATCGGGATTAGTTTATCCTGCCTAAGTGACGGTTAACCGAAAAAAGTGCGCCAATCCATCCTAAAATGGAACTTGCCAGTAGCAAAGTACCGGAAATCAGTAGATTGGGTGGCATGATTTGCAGATTGGAGGAATAAAGTCTTGCAAGATCCACAATAACATTATTGAGCAAATGGATTAAAAGAAAGACCATGCCAAGTGCCAGTATTCCTGAGAATAACCCCAGCAGGGTACCGGTGTAATAAAAAGGACGCCGGATATAGGCGCGAGTGGCGCCCACCAGCCTGATTAGCGTAATTTCGTCAATTCGGGTTAAAACCTGCAGGCGAATGGTATTGAAAATAACAGCAATCACAACAATGCCTAAAGTAATGCCCAGGAAAAAAGTACACATTCTGAAGACACGTATAATGGCAGCCAGTCTTTTAATCCAGTCAGAATCGATTTGTACTTTTTGTACGTGGGGCAGTTTTTCAAATTGTTTGGCAATATTTTCAATATATTGTGTAAATCGGGGATCGCCATTATTGCCGGGAATCCGAATAAAGTAACTGTCAGGAAGCGGATTTTTCCCCAATGTTTTCACAATATCGGTAATGCCATCTTTTTTTTGCAGGATTTCAAGTGCTTTTTCTTTTGGAATAAAAACAACCTGATTATTGCGCTCATCCGAATACAGGATGCGGCGAATGGATTGTTCCAGGTTTTTTGCCTCTTCCCGGGGAGTATTCATTTTTAAAAAAATGCTGATTTCCGGTTCGACAGCCATTTTGTATGTCAGCGCCTGCAAATTTTCCAATAGCGTAACCCCGGTAAAAGGCAGGGTAAGTGTCATCGATAACACCAGTATATTAAAAAAGTAATTGCCAGGCGTTCGCTTTAATTGTGAAAAAGCGTCGCAAATAGCAAAGTAATGTTGTCGAAGCCAGTTTTTCATGAACTTTTTGTGCGAAGAGGTTGGGCAAATCGTTCGGATTTAATCAGTTTACCCTGATTTAAATAAATGACGCGATTGGCCTGTTCAAGGAGTTGCCCGTCATGTGTTGCAATAATGCAGGTAACACCGGCAGATTGAAAAAAACGAATGGCATCAATCACTTTTATGGCACTTTTTCTGTCCAGATTGGTGGTGGGTTCATCTGCCAGAATAATTTTGGGTTTGTTGACAATCGCCCGTGCAACAGCCACGCGCTGCTGTTCACCTCCGGATAGGGATGGGGGTTTTGAGTGGGCCCGATCCAAAAGGTCAACCTTGTCCAAAGCGGCATTGGCTCTGGCTTGTGCTTCCGCTTTTGCCGTGCCGGTCACAATCAAAGGAATCATGACGTTTTCCAAAATGGTTCTGTCCGGCAATAAGGTTTGTTCCTGCAGAATAAGTCCCAGGTTTTGCCGCAGGGAAGAAATACCGGCAGGTTTTAAAAGGGCAATATTTTGGCCATTAACGGTTAATGTTCCACTATCCGGTTTTTCAATGGCCGCGATCATTTTGAGCAATGTCGATTTACCTGCACCGGAAGGGCCTGTCAGAAAAACCATTTCTCCCGGCTCAATGGAAAAGGTAATGTTTCTAACCGCAACAATATCGTCCTGATAGAAGCGGGAAACATCAAAAAAATCAATCATTGCAGACATGTTGGACCGTTCAGCTTAATAAGGCATTTGTAAATTCTTCAGCAACAAAAGGTTGCAGATCTTCAATTTTTTCACCGATACCAATAAAGTAAACCGGGATAGGTCTGACTTTTGCAATAGCCGCCAGAATACCTCCTTTTGCCGTACCATCGAGTTTTGTCACAATTAAACCGGTTAAATTTAAGGCATCATCAAAAGCTTTAACCTGAGCTAATGCATTTTGCCCGGTATTGCCGTCTATCACAAGCAAGACTTCATGTGGAGCGGTTTCTTCCCCTTTTCCAATGACACGCTGTACCTTTTTAAGCTCTTCCATTAAATGTAACTGTGTCGGTAATCGACCTGCAGTATCTATCATGACAACATCGATTTTTTTTGCTTTTGCCGATTGCACGGCATCAAAAGCAACGGCTGCGGGATCGCCCGATTCCTGGGAAATAACTGTAATTTTGTTTCGATCTCCCCAAATGGCGAGTTGTTCTCGAGCGGCCGCACGAAAAGTATCACCGGCTGCCAAAAGAACAGTTTGTCCATGCGATTGCAGATGATGGGCAAGTTTTCCGATGGTTGTGGTTTTTCCTGCGCCATTGACTCCGGCAATCATCATGATAAGGGGAGTGTGCCGTCCAAGTTCTATCCGTTTTTCAAGCGGTTTTAGCATATGGGTTAAAAGTTCTTTCAAGGCGGCACGGATTTCTTCGGGTTTTGTTAAACGTTCACGCCCAACTTTTTCACGCAGGTCATAAAGTAACTGTTCGGTTGCTTCCATGCCGGCATCGGAAGTAATCAGTGCCATTTCCAGTTCGTCGTACAGCTCGTCACTGAGCATGGCTGTACCGAAAATGTTAAGGTTAACAGACGTTTTTGCCAGACTGTTTTTAAGTCGATCAAACCAGGATGATTTTTCCGGTTGATGAACTTGGCTTGTCGATGGGGTTATGGCAGTATCTGATGCAAGCGTTTCAGATATATCCTGTTTAGTATTAACCTTATCGGTATTGCTTGCCCCGTTTTTTTTTCGAAAAAAGCTGAACATAGATATTTAATTGTTATCAGTAAGAAAACTGAAAAATCTGTTGTTTAATAATAACCATCATTTTAGCAGAGCCAGATATATGAAATTTCAAAATATTTTATTGAACATTTTATTTTTAATGTTAGGTGTGCAAAGCGTTGCCCTTGCTCAGGAGGCCAGGGACATGACACTGGAAAATGGCATGAAAATCATTGTCCGTGAGGATCATCGTTCTCCAGTTGTTGTCAATATGATCTGGTACAGGGCAGGATCCATGGATGAAACCAGCAAAACAACAGGTGTGGCGCATGTTTTTGAACATATGATGTTTAAGGGAACAAAAAAATATGGACAGGGCAAATTCAGCAGAATTGTTGCTTCATCAGGCGGTCAGGATAACGCTTTTACAAGTAAAGACTA
>CAZAIY010000117.1:0-4651 GCA_964485295.1 uncultured Oxalobacter sp.
ACGTTCATCTTTCCCTGCCTTGATTTTGTATAGCGGCGGCTGGGCAATGTAAATATGTCCCCGTTCAACCAGTTGCGGCATTTGCCGATAGAACAGAGTCAATAGCAAAGTACGGATATGGGCGCCGTCCACATCCGCATCGGTCATGATAATAATGCGATGATAGCGAAGTTTTTCGATATCAAAATCATCCGGTCCGATGCTGGTACCCAGTGTTGCAATGAGTGTTGTGATCTGCTCGGAAGAGAGCATTTTTTCAAAGCGGGATTTTTCAACATTGAGGACTTTTCCCCGTAAAGGCAAAATGGCCTGGAATTTTCGATCCCGTCCCTGTTTGGCTGATCCACCTGCAGAATCCCCCTCAACAATATAAAGTTCTGCCAGAGCGGGATCCTTTTCCTGACAATCGGCCAGTTTGGCAGAAAGTCCCAGACCATCCAGAACACCTTTTCGGCGGGTCAATTCTCTGGCTTTTCTGGCGGCTTCCCGTGCACGGGCGGCTTCAACGATTTTGGTACAGATGATTTTGGCGTCAGCCGGGCGTTCCTGGAGATAATCGGCCAGTGTTTTTGCCACAATTTCCTCAACCGGGCCCCTGACTTCGGATGAGACCAGTTTGTCTTTTGTCTGGGAACTGAATTTGGGTTCGGGGACTTTAACAGATAGCACACAGGTCAGGCCTTCGCGCATATCGTCACCCGAGACATCCACTTTGGCTTTTTTGGCCAGTTCGTTTTCATCGATATAACGGTTGATGACGCGTGTCATGGCCGCTCTTAATCCCGTCAAGTGCGTCCCTCCGTCACGTTGGGGAATATTATTGGTATAGCAAAAAACCTGTTCGTTGTAACTGTCGTTCCATTGCATGGAAATATCGACGGTAATCGGGGTATTCTGATCGGATATCCTTTCTCCGGTTGCCTGAAAAATATTCGGATGCAAAACGTTTTTGCCCTGATTGATATATTCGACAAAACCTCTTGTTCCGCCTTCGTAGGCAAAGAGTTCCGAATGGCCGGACCGTTCATCGGTCAGCTGGATGCGAACCCCATTATTCAAAAAGGAAAGTTCCCGGATGCGTCTTGCCAAAGTGTCATAATGAAAATCGACGGAAGCAAAAATCGTATCATCCGGCCAAAAACGGATCCGGGTGCCAGTAGATTGGGCATCGCCAATTACCCGAATGGGTGCACATTCGGTTCCATCAATTATTTCAACAGTCGTATCCTGCGGGATGCCGCGAACAAATTCCATGTAGTGTTTTTTTCCATCCCTTTTAATGGTCAGCTGCAAAAGGGTTGAGAGGCCATTAACGCAGGAAACCCCCACGCCATGAAGTCCGCCGGAAACCTTATAGGAGTTCTGATCGAATTTGCCACCGGCATGCAGTTCGGTCATGACGATTTCCGCCGCACTCCGTTTGGGCGTATTTTTGTCGTCCAGTTTGATTCCGGTAGGAATGCCCCGACCATTATCCGAAATGGAAACGGAATTATCGGCATGTAAAGTGACATGAATTTCGGAACAATAACCAGCCAGCGCTTCATCAATGGAATTATCCAGTACCTCAAATACGAGATGATGAAGTCCTGTTCCATCCGAAGTGTCGCCGATATACATACCTGGACGCTTTCGAACAGCTTCAAGGCCTTCGAGAATCTGAATAGAGTTGGTACCGTATTCATTGTTTGTCAGATTGTCTGTATCTGGTTTTTGTGACATGCAATAGCCTTTAAAAAACACAAAGTAAATCGTCGGTTTGAATAAACCTTTTTTATCAGAGGATAAAATCCAGAGTTAAATACGCATTGGCATGACAACGTATTTGAAATCGAGGTTATCCGGTATCGTAATCAGTGCGGATGAATTGGCATCGCCCAATTCAACGACTATCGTCTCGCTTTTCTGATTGTTTAATACATCCAGCAAATAAGTGACATTGAAACCGATATCAATCCGGTCACCGCTGTAACTGATGTCCAGTTCTTCGATCGCTTCTTCCTGATCGGTATTGGTGGAGCTGATCTTGAGACTGTTTTCATCCACGACACAACGAATGGCCTTGAATTTGTCGTTTGTCATGATGGCGGAACGCTGAAGGGCGCGCTGCAGCTGTTCACGGGAAATGCTGAAACTGTTTTTATATCCTTTGGGAATGACGCGGGCATAGTCGGGGAATTTTCCTTCAACCAGTTTGGAGATCAGTTCCAGTCCATTAAATGAAAATTTGATTTGATTGCTTCCGATATCAATCTGGACAGGATTATCGGTATCGTCAAGAAGACGCTGCAATTCAAGAATGGTTCTGTTGGGGATGATGACCTGATTATGCTCATGCTCCTGGGCTGTTTCAACCTGACAATATGCCAGGCGATGTCCGTCCGTTGCCACAGCGGAGAGCGTTTTTTCGTTGGTAATGAGTAAAAGCCCGTTCAAATAATAGCGAATATCCTGCTGTGCCATGGCAAAGTAGACCATGCCAAAAAGGGCTTTCAGGTCTTTTTGAGGCAATTCCACCAGGGTTTCATATTCAGCCACTTCCATCATGGTCGGGAAATCATTGGCAGAAAGGGTCTGCAAAACAAATCTGGATTTTCCCGATTGAACGAGCAATCGTTTGTCGTCCAGTGTCAGTGTAATGTCGGCGGTTTCCGGAAATGCCCGTAGAATATCAACCAGTTTTCTTGCCTCGACAGTGATTTCTATTTTTTCATCGCCATTACCTATGTCGGTAAAGGTCATGATTTGTTTTTCCGTATCGGTTGACAGGAAAGAAACCGCATTACCATCCTTTCTGATCAGAATGTTGGTAAGGATTGGCAAAGCAGCGTGTTTACGTACGACGATACCGCTTACCATTTGCAGGGGACGAAGCAGATTGTCTCTGCTGGTTTGTACAAGTTGCATGTTTCTATCCTTGAAAAATTAATTGGGTTCGAATATGAATTTTTAAATGGTTAACCTTTTATTGTCTGTTCCAGCAGATTGATTTCCCGATTGCATTCGGAGTCTCTTAGTCGCTCATCGGCAATTTTTCTGACTGCATGCAAAACCGTTGTATGATCCCGTCCGCCAAAGGCTTTTCCGATTTCAGGCAGGCTTTTTTGAGTCAGCTCTTTTGCCAGGTACATCGCAATCTGACGGGGACGAACGATATGAAGCGGTCTCTGTTTTGATGTCATTTCAGAGACTTTGATGTTAAAGAAATCCGCTACCGTTTTTTGAATATTATCAATGGAAACCAGCCGGTTCTGGACGGACAGCAAATCCTTTAAAGCTTCTTTTGTCAAATCGATCGAAATGTCCTTGTCAAGAAACTTGGAATAGGCCAGTACTTTTTTCAGGGCACCTTCGAGTTCGCGAATATTGGACTGAAGATGCTGCGCAATGAAAAACGCAACATCATTGGACAGGGACACATCGGATAAGGCGGCTTTTTTCAATAAAATGGCAACCCGCATTTCCAGTTCGGGCGGTTCAATGGCGACTGTCAATCCTGATCCGAAACGCGAAATCAGACGGGGATGAAGTCCGGTCAGTTCCTTGGGAAAAATTTCACCTGTAATAATAACCTGCTTGCGCTCGGCCGTTAAGGTTTCAAAAACGAGAAACAGTTCATCCTGTGTTCGGTTTTTTCCACTTAGAAACTGAATATCGTCAATCAATAAAACGTCCAGGGAGCAGTAATCCTGTCTCAGTTTATCAAAACTGTTACGTTGGGAAGCGGTTACAACGTCACGGACATAACGCTCGGAATGAATACACCGGATTCTGTCGTTGGGCCGATTCTGCAGGATCTGGTTGGCAATGGCGTGCATCAAATGCGTTTTGCCCAATCCGACACCACCAAAAATGTAAAGCGGGTTATATGATGTTCCCGGATTGATGGAAACCTGAATAGCCGCTGCCCTGGCTAGCTGGTTGGCATTTCCTGTGACAAAATTGTCAAAGGTCATTTCGCTATTGATACTGTTTCTGAGGGCTTTTTTCTGCGCCTCCTCTTCGGGAGAGGGTGTTCTGGTAGCGCTTTCCGGATCAAAAAGACCCGGCTCCAAAATGGAGTAGGGCTTTGTATACGGTTTTTCCTGGAGCGAAAATTTAAGTTCTACAGGAATATCCCAGTATTTGGAGGCAATGGCTATCAGACGGGCTGAAAACTGGTTTTTGACGAAATCGAGTTTGAAACGATTGGGCGCGGCAAGATGCAAGATCCCATTCTTGTAATCAACGGGCGTTAACGGTTTGATCCAAGTATTGAACTGCTGCGATGGCAACTCTAGTTTTAGTTGGTTTAAACAGCTTTGCCAGAAACTTTCCATGTCGGTGTATACGATATATAAATAGTTAGGTGGATTTTTTTGCCACAGTCTTTCAAAATACCCCTGTGTTTTTTGAAATAAAAACACCTATCTGTCACCTGTTGCCGGACAGATAAAATTGAGAAAATTCATGAAATTGGAATACGTTATTTTACTCTGAATTGAAAAAGTTATCCACAGGTGAAAGGCATCCAAAGCGGTTTTCTTCATTAAAATAACTTAAGGTATTGACAAATAACCGTCATTTACGGTCTAATCACAGGTTACTTTGAAAGTAAAGCGTTGCCTTGTATTTGCCGGTTCGGTTTCCTTTGGAACTGGCGTGCATTAAC
>CAZAIY010000118.1:0-4640 GCA_964485295.1 uncultured Oxalobacter sp.
TTTATTTATAATTCAAATAATTTTACAATAAAAGGCTTTAAGTTTGTTTTTATTTAATGGAAATAATTTTCATTTAATGGAAAAAGTGAGGAAAAAGTGAAAATTGCAGTTTTGCCAGGTGACGGTATTGGTCCGGAAATAGTACAACAGGCTGTTCGGGTGCTTGAGGCACTTGATGAAACATTTGAAATGGAGCAGGCAGAAGTGGGTGGAGCAGGTTATGCGGCTCATGGGCATCCGTTACCGGAAAAAACACTGAAGCTGGCAAAAGAGGCTGATGCCGTTTTATTTGGTGCCGTGGGTGATTTCAAATATGACAATCTGGAAAGACATCTTCGTCCCGAACAGGCTATTTTGGGATTGCGTAGCAATTTGGGTCTTTTTGCCAATTTAAGACCGGCCATTCTCTATCCCCAGTTGGCAGGCGCTTCCACTTTAAAGTTTGATATTGTTTCCGGCTTAAATCTTCTGATTGTGCGCGAATTGACAGGAGATATTTATTTTGGCAAGCCAAGAGGCATGCGTATTGCTCCGGATGGCGTTTTTAAGGGGGAAAGAGAAGGTTTTGATACGATGCGCTATTCTGAAACGGAAATCAGACGTATTGCGCATGTGGCTTTCCAGACTGCAATGAAGCGGGATAAATGTCTGACCAGTGTTGATAAAGCGAATGTGTTGGAAACATCCCAGTTCTGGCGTGAAATCGTGATGGATGTCCATAAAGCATATCCGGAAGTTTCCCTGGATCATATGTATGTGGATAATGCGGCCATGCAACTGGTTCGTGCGCCCAAAAAATTTGATGTGATTGTAACGGGTAACATGTTTGGCGACATTTTGTCTGATGCGGCGGCCATGCTTACAGGATCCATTGGCATGTTGCCTTCTGCATCATTGGATGCCAATAACAAAGGGTTATATGAGCCGTCTCATGGATCGGCACCTGATATTGCGGGAAAAGGTATTGCCAATCCGTTGGCAACCATCTTGTCTGCTGCCATGATGCTGCGTTACTCCCTGAATAGGCCGGAACAGGCAAATCGCGTTGAAAAAGCGGTGCAATCTGTCTTGCAGCAGGGGTATAGAACAGCCGATATTCATGAGACCGGAATGAAACTGGTCAGTACAAAAGAAATGGGAGATGCAGTTGTCGCTGCACTTTGATGTTTAATTTGTGATTTGAAATCAGGTAGTGAAAATGAAACGAGTGGGATTTGTTGGTTGGAGAGGGATGGTTGGTTCCGTTTTAATGCAACGGATGCAAATGGAGAATGACTTTGCGGACATAGAACCCATATTTTTTACAACTTCCGATGTTGGAGGCAAGGCGCCTCTTTATGCAAAAAATGAATCCCTGTTAAAAGACGCTTTTGATATTGATACGCTCAAGAAATGCGAAATCATTATGACCTGTCAGGGGGGAGACTATACAGGAGAGGTCTATCCCAAATTGCGTGCAAGTGGATGGGACGGTTATTGGATTGATGCGGCATCACGACTTCGGATGAATGACGATGCCATTATTATACTGGACCCCGTCAATGCCCATGTTATTCAAAATGGTCTGGCAAATGGCATCAAAAATTTTATCGGGGGCAACTGCACGGTTTCCTGTATGTTGATGGGGTTGGGCGGTCTGTTTCAACAGGATCTGGTTGAATGGATGTCGACAATGACCTATCAGGCAGCATCCGGTGGTGGTGCCCAGCATATGCGTGAACTGCTTGCGCAATTCGGATCAATCAATAAAGAGGTGTCTGCACTTTTAAATGACCCGGCTTCGGCCATTCTGGAAATAGATCGGCTTGTCCTGAACAAACAGCTGAATTTTTCTGAAGAGGAAACCCGTCATTTTGGTGGTGTTCCATTGGCAGGGAATCTGATTCCCTGGATTGATACGGATTTGGGCAATGGAATGTCCCGCGAAGAATGGAAAGGAAAAGTTGAAACGAATAAGATTTTGGGACGCAGGGAAGAAGAAATGGTTCCTATTGATGGACTCTGTGTACGTATAGGCGCCATGCGCAGTCACTCCCAGGCATTGACGATAAAACTGAAAAAAGATGTTCCATTGGATGAAATTGTCGATATCATTGGAAGTTACAATGAATGGGTTAAGGTGATTCCCAATAATCGCGAGGCATCAATGCGGGGATTGACACCGGCTGCAGCAAGTGGAAAGCTTGATATTCCTGTTGGAAGATTGCGTAAAATGGAAATGGGAAGCCAGTACCTTTCCGCTTTTACTGTTGGTGATCAGCTTTTATGGGGTGCGGCGGAGCCACTTAGACGTATGTTGCAAATTGTTTTGACCTGATCAGAGGTGTTAATTAAATTGTTGTAAGTCTTCCGAGGAATGTTAAAATATTCCTGATAATCAGCCTGAAGGAATGACCGGATAGCTTATGGGCAATCAAAGCCTTTATATCCATCAGGTCGATATGGTCAGGATGTATTTAGATCAAGTGCGGAAGATGTTATCAGATTTGGTTTTTTATAGAACAAGTAATTTTAACAATGCCTAAGCAACAGCAATACAAAATTGTGAAAGCTGCTTTTGCGGCTCTTTTGTTTTTTGTATTTTCTGCCGTTGCTTTTCCTTCTTTTTCTGCCAGTTTGGGGCGTTTGACGGTTTTGTCTTCACTTGGGCAGCCTTTGCGGGCAGAAGTCGAATTGCTGGATGTTTCGCCGGAAGAATTATCATCATTAAATGCCGGACTTGCACCAGTTGGGGCCTATCGACTTTCCGGAATGGATTATTCTCCCCTTTTACAGTCGTTGAAAATTGGTGTGGAAAAGGATGGAGAACGCAATTTTGTCAGTATTCGCAGTGTTCAGCCGATTAATGAGCCTTATATTGGGCTGCTGCTGGAGCTGGTTTCCGGAAGCGATCGAAAAGGAAACGAATATGTCATTATGCTTGATCCTGAGGAATGGACGAATCTGCGTTCAGCGCCACTATCTTCTGCCGCTTTTACAGAAAACCTGTCCAGACAGCAACGTGTCGGGAGACGGTTTTCACAGGTTTCTTCTGCTGTTGCCAGCCCCAGTACGGTTTTAGCTCAACAGGAAGATACACAGACAGACAAAACACAGACAGATAAAATTCAAAGTGTTGCTACCTCACAGAAAGCAACGAAGTATCAGGTTTCTCGTGGGGACAGTTTATCCAAGATTGCCAACCGTCTTGGTTACAGAAATATTTCCCTGGAGCAAATGCTGGTTGCACTTTATCGGAATAATCCGGATGCCTTCCTAAATGATAATATGAATTTGCTTAAGGAAGGAACGGTTCTTTCCATTCCTGATATAACCAAGGAAATGGGTGTTTCCCGGCAGGAAGCCCAGAAAATAGTGAAACTGCATGCAGTTAATTTTCGGGAATATAGTCTTAAACTGGCTGAATTGGCTCAGAGATCATCGTATAAAACCACTCCTAAAACAGGTGCTGTTTCTGAAGGAAAAATAACGACAAAAGTCAAGGAACAGCCTACACCGGTAAACCAGTCTCCTGATCGTCTGGAGTTATCAAAAGCCCAGTCTGATCTGGAACACAAAGGGGTGACGACTGAAGAAAAAATTGCAATTGACAAGGCCATTGAAGATACCAATCAGCGAATTGTCGAACTGGAAAAAAATGTCAATGAGTTAAGAAGTCTGCTAGATGTTGTCAGCAATAAAGGAAAAGCATTTGTTGATCCTGCCGAAGCGACCATGGCAGCGAAAAAATTGGCTGAAAAGAAAAAAGCGCAGGCTGGAAAAAAAGAAACTGATAAGCAAATCAAATCGGATAAACAAGTTAAGGTTGATGATAAAGCCCATTCCCTGCCAGTTTTGCCTCAGGATGAAAAAAATGTTCCTTCTTCTGACAGGACGGATGCCGGTTCCGATCAAATCGTGTCTGATGAAAAAGACAAAATAGTCCAGCCAAAAGAGAATAGTGATTCAGATGCGAAAGCACAGAAAGAAACGGATGAAGATGGCAGTATTGATGAAGATGCTGATGACGAGGATGAGGAAGACGAAAAAGAACTAGAGAAGAACAAAAAAGTCGGTTTCCTGCAAAATCTTCAAAGCAACAGAACCTGGCATATTGCCATAGGGGGTATCGTTGCCTTGCTTATCCTGATTGTTCTTGTTGTAAAAATGATGGGGCGCAAAAAAACGAAGCCGCAGGCTGCAAAAGCCGTAAAAGCCTCTTCTTTGCCCAAGGAAAAACCGGTAGAGGAAGACATTAATCCCCATATTATTTCGGCACAGGATTTCCTGGAAAACCTGCCCGCTAAGGAAATGGTGGAAAATGAAAATAATGAGGAAGACTATCGTTTTGTAAAAGAGGATGAGACTGATAATCAGCAATTCATCGAAGAAGATCCTTTAAACAATGAGGATGCATCAGAAAATAAAGAAAAAGAGATACAGGAACTTACATTTGCTTCCATAGAGGCTCCGGTTTTGGCTGAGTCTTCCCAATTTGACAAGACAGATGATCAGGTTGATCTGTCTCAACCGGAAGCAATGACAGAAACCATTACAGAAGTAATAGCAGAAGAAACTGTAGAAGAAATTGAGGAAAATATTCAGTCTGAAGAAATAAAAGAAGAGGATGTTTTACCTCAAACTGAAATCAGGGAAGATGA
>CAZAIY010000119.1:0-4605 GCA_964485295.1 uncultured Oxalobacter sp.
ATGAAATACAGAAACTTATTTTTTGCAGATTGAAAAGATCCCATATCAGGGTAAGTGAAAATTTGAATCAATGACAATTTGTCATTGATGGAAAGTCATGTTGGATTTTTTTGATGAGAGCTATTGAAATTGTTCAATCCGGTCGTGCCGGCGATATGGGACGTTTACAGGTTTCAGATCTGCCTGTTCCTGCCCCACATGCAGGGGAAGTTTTGATTCAGGTTCATGCAGCCGGTGTTAACCGGCCTGATGTGTTGCAGCGTAGAGGACTTTATGCGCCTCCACTTGGCGCATCAGAAATTCCTGGTCTCGAAGTGGCCGGGGTGATTGTCGATGGCGATCTTTCCGGTAGTGAATTTTCATTGGGAGATAAAGTCTGTGCATTGGTGCAGGGTGGCGGGTATGCCGAATACTGTATTGCGCCCATCCAACAATGTCTTCCCATTCCAGAAGGGTTAACTTTTATTGAGGCCGCTTCCTTGCCGGAAACCTTTTTTACCGTTTGGAGTAATGTTTTTGACAGAGCCGCCATTCAGCCAGGAGAAACCCTGCTCGTACAGGGCGGAACATCCGGAATTGGTGTTGCTGCCATTCAGATTGCTGTTGCAAGAGGACATCGTGTTTTTGCTACAGCGAGAACGAGTGAGAAATGTCAGGTATGTGAAAAACTGGGTGCCGTTCGTGCCATCAATTATCTGACAGAGGATTTTGTGGAAGTGATCAGGGAAGAAACTTCCGGAAAAGGCGTTGATGTTGTTTTGGATATTATGGGAGCCTTATATCTTCAGCGGGAATTGGATTGTATGGCTGAAGATGGGCGGTTAGTGATGATTGCGCATATTGGCGGCCGGAAAGGAACACTGGATTTTGGCCAGCTTCTGCATAAACGACTGACCGTTACCGGTTCGACTTTACGTCCCCGTTCAGTTGCCTTTAAAGCGCAGATCGCAAAAAATCTAAGGCAGCATGTCTGGCCTTTTTTAGCTTCCCGGAAAATTCAGGCTGTTGTGGATCGTATTTTTCCATTGGAACGAGCCATGCAGGCCCATGAGTTAATGGAATCAAGCAATCATATCGGCAAGATAGTTTTACAGATTATCTAGGTTATCGGGGAAATTATTTTTTGACAAAAAGGATATCCCAAATACCGTGCCCTAATCGTTTTCCGCGCTTTTCAAATTTGGTTTCCGGCCGGTAGGAAGGGCGTGGAGCGAAGTCTTTTACCGTATTTATCAAATCCGAAGCATTTTCCAGGACTTCCAGTATCTGGATTGCATAGGGTTCCCAGTCAGTTGCACAGTGAATATAGCCTCCGGATTTTAATTTGGGTGTCAGTTTTTCCATAAAAGGGGATTGAATAAGACGACGTTTTTGATGTCTGGCTTTATGCCATGGATCCGGAAAAAAAATATGAACGCCATTTAAGGACTGATCGGGAATCATGTGTTCTATGACTTCAACGGCATCATACTGAATGATTCGTACATTTTGTAATGGGTATTCGTCAATCAGTTTCAAGAGATTTCCGACACCTGGCGTGTGAACTTCAATGCCCAGAAAATTTTTATCAGGAATGTTTTTTGCAATGAGTGCTGTGGTATCGCCCATCCCGAAACCGATTTCCAAAATGGTTTCGGCATCATTTTCAAATGACTTTTTAAAGTCAAGGAGTTCCTTTTTAAAAGGCAGCATGTATTGGGGACCGAATTTTTGAATGGCCTGTTCCTGGGCGTTCGATAGTCTGCCTGCACGCGTTACAAAGCTTCGGATTCGTCTTTGCGAAGGATCGTAAAAAAGGGGTTTGTTATTTTTATTATTTTGAATCGGTTCGGACATGTTCATAAACGGGAGAAAAGCACAAAGGAAAGTATTATAGAGGTTTCCATTTGTTTATTGATAAAAAAAGAGGCTGAAAAATCAGCCTCTTTTAAAGGGGGTGCCAACACCATTAGAAGTTATGTGTCATGCCGATTTGGAAACTGGTAACGGATTCTCTTTTTGCTCCGTTGTTGTTGTAAACCGTACCGACATCTTCATTGTCGCTGTCTGTATAGGCAACGGCACCGTAAAATGAGGTGCGTTTGGAAAGATAGTAGGTGTAACCTAAAGCATATTTGTCCGCATCCCCGTCTTTACCGGCTTTCCAGTTATCAATACTTGCACGGTTGTAGGAAAGCTGGATAAGGCCAGGACCGACTTCATAGGTCAGACCGATCAGCCATTCATCCTGATCCATTGCTCTAAACCAGTCGCCTTCATCTTGAAGGGTTGTTAATGAAGCTCTTTGATCCTTGAATTTGCTGGACTGGTAACCAACGGATACTCTTGCCGGACCAAATTGATAGGCGCCGCCGATATTCCATACCCAGGAATCATCGGAATCCGCCAGACGGTTATAGTTGGCGGTTAACATGAGAGGACCGTTATCGTAGTGAATCGATCCGGCAAACCCATAGTTGGTTTTATCTTCGTCACGGGTCAGATCATGATCATCCTGGGAAAGCGAAAAGCTGGCGCTAAAGCCCAAACCGTTCCATTCCGGACTGTCATAACGTACCGTATCACTTACCTGCTCGGTGTGTGTTCGGTTGTATAGCGTCAAGGATGTACCAACGGTACCCAGTTCAAATGGATCGATTGGATAAAAGTATTCGTAGGAGATTTCCTGGACCCGACCAAAGCGGACTTTACCCCAGTTGCCTTCCAGTCCCAAATTGGCTGCACCCAGCCATTCAACATTCTCATCTTTTTTATATCGGTCGGCAGGATAAACATCCATTTGTCGACCATCATAGAGCGTGAATTGTTTTTCCAGTTCAAAGGTTGCTTTCAATCCGCCACCCAGATCCTCAAATCCACGAAAACCGATCAGATTGGTTGCATTTTCCCCCATACGGAGATCACTGCCGGTTTCCTTAACATAACCGGTATCGACTGTACCGTAAATATGTACGTTACTTTGTGCGGAAGCAGCACCCATAACGCCGAGTAAAGATAAGGCTAATAAGGTTTTTTTCATCGTCATATCCAAGTCTTGTCTGTAATTGAAAAGAATCCATCGTAAAATAATTTCACAGATGAAATTTTAAATGAGAATTGCTCTCATTTGGAAAAAATGTTGCAAAAAATAGACAGTTAAAGGGAGCGATACTTAAGAGGTTAACTGATTGGTTCTTTTGTAAAGTTCCTCAAACTCATCCGGTGGTATAGGTCTGCTAAACCAGTAACCCTGAATAGCCGAACATCCCATTTCGATAAGCATGTCATATTGCTCCTGCTTTTCAACGCCTTCTGCAATGACGTGGTAATCAAGACTTTTTGCCATATTGATAATGGCGCTGACAATAGCGCGATTATTGGTGTTGCTTTCCATGTCAGAGACAAAAGTCCGATCAATTTTTAATGTATCCGCATCGAATTCCTGCAGATAGGCCATACTGGAGTAACCCGTTCCAAAATCATCAATGGAAATTCTTGTCCCCAACCGCTTCAGGTCATGCATGATACGGGTTGCCCGATCCGTATCGACCATTAATATGGATTCGGTTACTTCAAGCTCTAAAATATTGGGCGACATGTTGTATTCCTTAATTGCCTCCCGGACAATTTCCACCAGATTGGAATGCTGGAACTGTATTGTGGAAAGATTGACCGCAATAGGAATATTGGTGTGCAAATTCTTGCACCATTGTCTGGACTGGCGGCAGGCTTCATTGATTATCCATTCGCCCAGCTGGTTAATAAATCCGGATTGTTCTGCTGCCGGAATGAATTCCGTTGGCGGAATAATGCCTTTTTCAGGATGGCGCCAGCGAATCAGGGCTTCACAACCGGTAATTCCTCCTGCAACATGAGAGTACTGTGGCTGATAAAGCAGGTAGAATTCATTGTTTTCCAAAGCACGAATCATGTCAGCTTCCAGTGCTTTACGGGCAGCAAGGTCGATCGACATCTGTTCGTTGTAGAATGAGTAGTCAGCACGTCCTTTTGCCTTGACATGATACAAAGCCGTGTCGGCATGACGTAACAAAAGGGAAGCATTTTCACCATCAATAGGATAAATGGCAATACCAATACTAACCGTTAAAACGATAGGTACGTTCTGGATAATAAAAGGTTCCTTGACGTGTTCCTGCAGGCGCATGGCAACATTGGCAATTTCCTCAGGATCCTGAATGTCATTTAATAAAATAATGAATTCGTCCCCACCCCGTCTTAGGGCAATATCAGTTTGCTTGATCGTGGATTTGATTCTGTCGGCTATTTCCCTTAAGACATTGTCACCGATTTCATGACCAAAACTGTCATTGATATCTTTAAAGAGATCAATGTCCATAAACATAACTGCAAACAATGATTTGTTTTTGGCTGCAGTTAAAATGTTCTGGTTAATGAATTTGTCGATTTGTGAACGGCTGTAAAGACCGGTCAGACTGTCATGGGAAGATAAGTGCTGAATGAGTTTTTGCTTGTCACGCAAATTCTTGGTTGCCTGCTGGTTCCGATAATGATGAAGTGCTACGGAAACAAATAAAATAACAAATATGCCGCTTAAAGCAAGAATTAAAAATAAGGTCCAGATATTTTCATTTTGCTGTGTAAACT
>CAZAIY010000120.1:0-4530 GCA_964485295.1 uncultured Oxalobacter sp.
TGATGCGCAATATAATCTGGGAACGATGTATTACCTTGATGACGAGATCAGAATAAATTATTCCAAAGCCTTATATTGGTTCAAAAAATCAGCACAGCAGGGATATAGAGGAAGTCAATTTTATCTTGGCGCAATGTACTATCTTGGAGATGGCACAAAAAAAGACCTCTCCCAGGCAATATACTGGTTTGAAAAAGCAGCGGAACAAGGTGATACTCAGGCGCAATATTATCTTGGAACGATGTATTACGTAGGGGATGAAATCAAAAAAAATTATTCCAAAGCCATGTACTGGATCAAAAAAATGGCCGATCAAGGCCATACAGGTGCCAAATTTCATATTGGAAAGATGTACGCTAAAGGAGAAGGCGTTAAAAAAAATCTTCCCATGGCCATTCAATGGTATACGGAATCGGCCGAACTGGGAAACGACCTGGCCCAATATTACCTGGGAACGCTGTATGCCAAAGGAAAAGACGTAAAAAAGGATCTTTCACTGGCAATACACTGGTATACAAAATCGGCAAAACGGGGAAATGCCGATGCCCAATTTCAACTGGGAACAATGTATCGTTTGGGAGAGGGTGTAAAAAAAGATCTTAACCAGGCCATACACTGGTATACAAAATCAGCTGAACAGGGAAATATCTATGCCCGGATTGCATTAAGAAATACACACCGACAGCAAAATAAGGATCTACCCGGTAAATAAAACACCATTTAGATAAAAGTCATTTGAATGGATGTGTTGTGATACGCATTCGGATAATTCGGATAACAGACAAGACTTCCCTTAGGAAAGCGTTCTTTATCTTTATATCATTGAGTGGTTTAACAGTTCGTGTCACATACACCCCCTAAAATAAGATAACCAATGATTTCAGGTATAGATTTTTTAGGTATGTTTGAGTCTATACCCAAAACGATACCTAAAATACTCGAATGTTAGCGAATGTTGCGGAAAGATTATGAAACAAAAAACCCGCCAAACACCAGGTTTTGTGCGGGCTTCGCAAGCGTAAAGAAACATTGCTTAAGTTTATTGGTAGGCACGATTGGACTCGAACCAACGACCCCTACCATGTCAAGGTAGTGCTCTAACCAGCTGAGCTACGCGCCTAAGGAAGTGAGATTATAGCAGGGATATAAAAAAAGGCAATTTTTTCTTGTCATTATCAAATGAAAAATAGGAATTGATTCCTTTATATGCCCTATTTAACCGACCCAGCAATATTTTTTTCATCAAATCGGATTTACAGCATGAATACTGTCTGCAAAACCATTCAAAAAAATGTATCCTTAAATTCCCTGCAACTATTTCAGGTTAATTTAACGCAATAACTGATGAAACCGGATAAGCCTTTTATGGTGATAAACCCAGGCATTAACTTTTATAACGGGGCAGTCCTCCATGAATACAACCATACAAAAAACTGTCTGTCACACCCACTTTTCAGATTTTCCCTCTGAGACGGGCTATCCTGTTTATATGGATTATTCCGCAACCACCCCTGTTGATCCACGCGTTGCAGAAAAAATGATTCCCTATCTTTGTGAGCATTTCGGAAATGCGGCCTCAAGCAGTCATGCCTATGGACATGTCGCCAAAAACGCCGTTGAAGAGGCAAGAAATCATATTGCGTCGCTAATTCATGCTAACGAGCGTGAAATTGTTTTTACTTCCGGCGCAACAGAAAGTAATAATCTGGCTCTTAAAGGCGCCGCATCTGCGTATCAGTATCGCGGCAAACACATTATTTCCGTTAAAACGGAACATAAAGCCGTTTTGGATACCCTAAAGGAACTTCAAGAGCAGGGTTTTGAAATAACCTGCCTGGATCCGGATGAAAATGGACTGATTACGATTGAACAACTGGAAGGCGCCATCCGACCCGACACCATACTGGTCTCCGTCATGTGGGTCAATAATGAAATCGGTGTCATCCAGCCTGTTGCCGATATAGCCCGACTGTGTCGAAAAAAACGCATCCTTTTTCATTGTGATGCCGCCCAGGCTGTCGGAAAACTCAACATCAATCTGGAAGAAATCCCCATTGATCTTTTAACCCTAACAGCACATAAGGTTTATGGCCCCAAAGGAATCGGGGCGCTTTTCGTTCGTCGTCGTACCCGTATCGCAACACAGATGCATGGTGGCGGACATGAATACGGGCTTCGTTCGGGAACACTGGCAACACACCAGATCGTCGGGATGGGAGAAGCCTTTCGAATTGCAAAGGAGGAAATGCCAAAAGAAATTCGCCGGATCCGGACGCTTTCCAACCGCCTGTATAAGGGGCTTTCCAAAATTGAAGCGATTATCTTTAACGGCGACTTCAAACGACGTATCCCTCACAACATCAATGCCAGTTTTCCCTATATTGAGGGAGAAGCGCTCATGATGTCTTTAACCGGACTGGCCGTATCCTCCGGTTCAGCCTGCACTTCCGCTTCACTTGAACCCTCCCATGTTTTACGGGCATTGGGACGCCCCCCCGAACTGGCACACAGTTCCATTCGATTTACGATCGGACGTTTTACAACAAAAGAAGACATCGACTTTGCGATAAATCTGGTGACAGAACAGGTTGGAAGACTTCGCAATATTTCCCCGCTTTGGGAGATGTATCAGGAAGGGATTGATCCTTCTTTGGAAAAATGGAGTCAGTCATGAACTATTCCGAAAAAATTCTGGATCACTATAAAAATCCGAGAAATGTCGGCAGTTTTGAAACAAAACAAAATGTCGGTACAGGTATCGTTGGTTCACCATCCTACGGCACCGTCATCAAATTGCAGATCAAGGTTAACCAAAAACAAAAGATTATGGATGTCTGTTTCAAAACATATGGCTGCTGCTCGGCAATAGCGGTATCTTCTTTTGTGACGGAAAAAATAAAAGGCAAAACATTGGATGAGGCACTTGAAATCAAAAATGCACGCATTGCCAAAGAACTGGAACTGTCTTCAGCCAAAATGCATTGTGCCATTTTGGCTGAAGATGCCGTCAAAGCGGCTGTCAGGGATTATCAGATGCGTCAGAATAAAAAAGAAAATACTTGAAAAGGGAGTTCATATGGCAATTACATTAACGGAAAAAGCAGCAAAACATATTCGTCGTTTCATCGACAAACAGGAAAATTGTGTCGGTGTCCGGCTCAGCATTGAATATTCCGGCTGCTCCGGCATGTCACATAAACTGGAATACGTGGAAAAACCCAAAGCAGAGGATGTTGCCTTTGAATCTTTTGGCATTCAAATTTATGTTGAATCACATAACCTTGCCTTTTTGAATGGAACCGAACTCGATCTGGTAAGGGAAGGGTTAACTGAAAAATTTCAGTTTAATAACCCCAACGTCAGGCATACCTGTACTTGCGGACACAGTTTTCGGATATAACCGGATTAAATCCCCTTATGCCCAACTATTTTGCTTTTTTTCAGTTGCCCGAAAAATTTGCACTGGACAAAAAAGCGTTGCAAACCGCCTATCGTAATCTTGGCGCAGCACTTTCGCCCCATCTTTCCGAAAAAGCGATTGTTGCCTATCAGACACTTTGCCACCCCACCAAACGGGCGGCCCATCTTTGTTTGATCAACGGCTTTTCCCTCAATGCCGTAACACCGCTATCCATCCCGACGGATTTCATTTTCGAGCAGATTGAATGGAGAAACCAAATTGACAATGCACGGATTGAAAAAAAACCGGAGCAGCTGGAACGATTAAGTCTGCAATTACAAAAACGCATGAAGGAACAAATCCGATTGATTGAAGAAATACTGGACGACAGAAACTTTCAATCAGCAATTCATGAAGTCAAAAAAATGATGTTTTTTGAAAAATTTGCTGAAGAAATCCATTTTATATTTGATGAAATCGATTCGGCCAACACCCTTTGATTTCATTATCGCCTGTTCTGTTTCATGATGCGCTGCTGTTCACGCTGCCAGTCTTTTTCCTTGATTGCATCGCGTTTATCGTACTGTTTTTTCCCTTTTGCCAGTCCGACTTCACATTTAATCCGGCCACGCGAATAATGCAGGTTTAAGGGAACCAGGGTATAACCGGCTCTTTCCACTTTACCGATCAACTTGCCAATTTCCGAATGACGCAATAAAAGTTTACGGGTACGGGTAGGGTCCGCATGAACATGGGTTGATGCGGTTGACAAAGGACTGATATGGGCACCAAACAAAAAAATCTCTCCGTTTCTGACAATGACATAGGATTCCTTAAGCTGAATTCGCCCTGCCCGGATGGCTTTGACCTCCCAGCCCTGTAAAACAATACCCGCCTCAAAGCGTTCCTCTATAAAATAATCATGAAAAGCTTTTTTATTATCGGTTATAGTCATATATACAATCTCATTTATACTCGCCAGAAAAGCGATTCTATCAAATATAATTATTTTCCATGAAGAATATACACAAAACAGCCATTGTCGGTTACAGCGCGGAAAAAATGTATAACCTTGTCAGGGATGTTGAAAAATATCCCGAATTTCTGCCATGGTGTTCTGAAACATATCT
>CAZAIY010000121.1:0-4478 GCA_964485295.1 uncultured Oxalobacter sp.
GTCCCATACCGGAATTGCATACTGTACCTATTGTGTTATTGGCCTCCAGAATGCGTTGGGATAAAGGCATCAAGGAATTTGTTGAAGCATCCCAACGACTTCAACAAATGGGGGTTCTCGCTCGATTTGTCCTTGTAGGAGGAATTGATCCCCAACATCCTGAGACTATCGATACGCAAACATTGCAAACCTGGCATGATGAGGGACTGATAGAATGGTGGGGAGAAAAAAATGATATGCCATTGGTTTTTGCCCAGGCACATATTATTTGTCTTCCTTCATATCGCGAAGGTCTTCCCAAAGTATTAGTCGAAGCAGCGGCATGTGGAAAACCCATTGTTGCCTCAGATGTTGCCGGATGCAGGGAAATCGTTACCCATGAAGAAAATGGTATTTTAGTTCCGGCCAAGGAAATCGAAAGTCTGGCTATTGCCTTAAATCGTTTACTTTCCAATCCCGATTTACGCCATCAAATGGGGCAAAGGGGAAGAGAAAAAGCCATTAAGGAATTTTCGATCATCCGAATTGTTGATCGCACTTTTAAAATATATGAATCGTTACTGACATCGCTTTCAAGCTAATGGCAATCAGGACTTTACTTTGCTTTCATTTTTAAAGCCTGTTCATATAGCTGTTTTTTTTTGATTCCTGTAATTTGGGATGCTAATGAAGCAGATTGTTTTACAGAACATTCTTTTAACAAAATGGACAAAATGCGAGTAGCCTCTGCTTCCGATTTATTTTGATTGGCATGAATATTTTCCACCAGTAAAACAAATTCCCCTTTTAATCGATTGACATCTTCATTGAGCCAATTCTGTATATCTGAGAGCTTGCATGAATGGATTTCCTCAAAAAATTTGGTCATTTCACGTGCAATAACCATACGACAATCAGGACTAAAAACCTTTTTCAATGAAATGAGCGTTTCTTCTATTCGGTGAGGCGCCTCATACATTACTAAAGTTGCAGATATATTTTTTAATGAGGTCAATAAAGTTTCTCTTGCCGCCGTTTTTGCCGGCAAAAAACCGACAAAGTAAAAATGGTCGGAAAACAGCCCACTGGCAGAAAGTGCGGCAATTACCGCCGACGCACCAGGAATAGGAATAACACGAAACCCGGAAGATAAAACCGTATTGACTAGAAAATACCCCGGATCGGAAATGGCAGGTGTTCCTGCATCTGTAACCAACGCAATTCTTTCCCCTTTTGCCAGACGATTTATAACTTCTTCTGTCATGAATCGTTCATTATGTTGATGCATCACAATCAGTTCTTTTGAAATACCATATTGCATCAGAAGGGTTTTAGTTATTCGGGTATCTTCACAGGCGATTGCATCAACCAGAGAAAGTACATGTAATGCCCGCAAACCAATATCAGCCATATTCCCGATTGGGGTGGCGATCACATATAATGATGCAGTAGGGTAACTTTGTTGGGATGCCCCCTGCATAATATGTGTTAAGTCTTTTATATTATTTTTTTTATCATTCATCTTCAGTCTCAATATAAGTCTGATATGATTGTGCGCGAGAGTTGCTTAAAAAACAAGCTGGAATGATTGAATATTTTTAAGCCACGTCACTCTGAAACAGGAACATAAAATATTATGAGAAATCAACGTATATTAGGTCATTTTAAAGAAAGTGCCGATTTAAAAATACAAATTGCACAAGAACTGGCACAGCCTATTTCTGAAGCCGTTGACCTGATGTTCTCAACACTATCCCATGGAAATAAAATTCTGGCATGTGGAAATGGAGGCTCTGCTGCTGACTGTCAACATTTTGCGGCAGAATTGGTTGGTCGTTTTGAAAAAGAACGTCTGCCTTTACCCGCCATTGCTTTAACAACGGATACTTCCATTATCACGGCAATCAGTAATGATTACAGCTTTCATGATATTTTCACCAAACAGGTACAAGCTCTTGGACAACCCGGTGATATTTTGTTGGCCATATCAACTTCAGGAAATTCGTCCAATGTTATTTCTGCTATAAAAGCTGCAAAAGAACGTGATATAGCAATTATCGCCATGACAGGTAGAGACGGCGGAAAAATTGGCAAATTATTGTCAGATACCGATGTTCATATTTGTGTTTCTCATACCAGAACAGCGCGTATTCAGGAAGTACATCTTTTAGTTATTCATTGCATATGTGATTGTATTGATGCTGCTTTATTTGGAGGAGATGTTAATGAATAGGCAAAGCACAGTTATAACCCGTTTGAAACGATTTTGGGGATCATTTTTGTTATGTGCGGCAACTGTATTGATATTACAGGCCTGTGTACCAACAATGATGGTGGGCGGTGGTGTTGCCGGCACCATGGCAGCAACGGACAGACGGACATTTGGATCACAAACAGAAGATCGGACAATCGGATTCAAGGGAGAATCCATTGCGGATGCCATTGTCGGTGATCAGGGGCATGTTTCTGTAACCAGTTTTAACAGATTGGTGTTAATTACAGGTGAAGTCCCCAATGAAGGAATGAAAACCAGAGTGGCAAGTGAAGTTGCCCAAATTCCCAATGTGAGAAATGTCATAAATAAACTGGACATTGCTGCTCCTTCCAGTTTAAGTTCCCGTTCCAATGATTCTCTCATTACAGCCAAAGTCAGTGCCAGTTTTTTCGATACCCAGGATTTATATTCCAATTCATTAAAAACGATTACTGAACGTGGCGTTGTTTACCTGATGGGACGGGTTACTGAAAGAGAAGGCAATCTTGCCGCTGAAGTCGCAAGAGGTGTTCCCGGAGTCCAACGCGTTGTCAAAGTTTTTGAACACATTAGTGAAGAAGAACTGGCAAAAATGAAAGCTCAAAGCAGCACAACAGAAAATACGGCGTCCAGTACATCCGGCTCTTTTCAGGGAGAGGAGTACAACTAGTAACTGTTTTTCATAATTGCTTTAGTTTCAATCAAACAATACCTTTCTCGGTAATAATACAATCCATTGGAATGTCGTATTTTTGAACCGGGAAATCTCTTTGAAGGAAGGAATAAGCAATTCCAATTGTGTGGGGGCGAGGATTTTGTTCCAAGGTTCGGTCAAAATATCCCCCACCATACCCCAGTCTGTAACGATTCGAAGAAAAACCGAGACAGGGAACCAAAACCGCTTCAGGCAAGGGTATTTCTTCCTTTTGCTGAGGAACAGGAATACCATAACTTTCCTTTACCAAAGGATCTCCCGGGCGCCATCTAACAAATTGCAAAGGAGCTTCTTTATATATAACCATGGGCAGGGAAAGAATAATTCCTTTAGAAGTCAATACTTCATAAAGCCATGTCAAATCAGGTTCATTTCGAATTGAAAAATAAACACCCAATGTTGTGATCTTTCTTTTTTCGATGTAGTGTTCAATGCAATGACAAATTTGCTGATCCCATCGCTGTCGTTTATTACTCTCCAATGAAAGCCTTAAATCCAGTAAGGAACGGCGCAATGTTGACTTTATATTATCTGAAGAATCCTGCATTTGTATATTAACTTTCGTATCTAGTGGTACACTCATAATTCCATGCAAACAGCAGAGCAAACGGAGTATAAGGTGAAAAAAAACCTAAAAAAAGGAATACTTTTTATAAGTATTTTCTTTGTATTCATGTCAGCATACGCTTTACCGGATTTAACAACAACACCTGACAAAGATAATGCATTTCTTGAATTACGCAATGCTGTACGCAAAAAAGATACTGACAAGGTCGAACTTTTAGCTGCAAATTTGTCTGACTATCCTGTCCCTTCATATGTTGAATATTATGTCCTGAAATCCCGTATTGAAACGAGCAATGAAGATGAAATACTCAAATTTATTTCAAAATATGAAAATAGTGCTATTGCAGACCGTTTACGTAATGACTGGTTACTAGTTTTAGCGAAAAACGAAGATTGGACTACGTTTGACAGGGAATATCCTCTATTTAAACTTAAAGATGACCCACAATTAAAGTGTTACTTTTTGGTTTCACGGGCATTAAAAGGGGAAAATGTTGCCCATGAAGCATTTGTTTTATCCGATACTTCCCAAAAAAACAATGACGGATTCTTTACGCTAATATCAACCTTAAAACAATTGAAACAGTTCACTCCTGACGATATCTGGTTTCAAACCAGAACAGCAGCACAAAGAGGTTTTCTTGATGCGACAAAACGTCTTTCTGTTTTAGCTGGTGCGGATTCTGTTGAGGTAAAGAAAGCATTGGAAAATCCCATGGAGATCGTAAAAAAAGGGCCAGGAACGGATCGTTCCCACCATGAAATATTTATCCTGGCACTTGGTCGACTGGCTAAAAAAGATCCTCAACAATCGGCCCATATCCTTAAAAACAATGAATCGTACCTGACTCCTTCGGAATATAAAGCTGCATGGGCACAAATTGCCTATCCCTCCTCGCTTTTATTATCACCTGATGCTTTGACTTACTGGAAAAATGCTGAGGGAACCCCGCTTTCCAGTAG
>CAZAIY010000122.1:0-4431 GCA_964485295.1 uncultured Oxalobacter sp.
TTATTGTGACAAATCTAAGCGGTTTAGAAACTACAATTTTATAAATAAAAAAAGCGGGTAGCCTGGAGTATTGACATGCCAAGTGGCAGAAAATTCTGCTAGCCATTTACCTGATCCAGATGATGTAGCGTAGGGGCATAATAAAAGTACATTGCCAATTTACCAATTGGCAAGAAATAAAAATGTACTTCCAAATGCTTTGCCGTGGTTTTTCGGGGATATTTTAATTTTGGAGATAAATATTATGAAAGCTAGCATTGCAATTCAGGTTATTCCCGTAGCACCTAATCAAGATGAATTTCTTCGCATTGTAGATGAAGTTATCTCCTTTATTAAAAGTAGCGGATTACATTGTCATGTAGGACCTTTTGAAACCACCATCGAAGGGGATGATTATGAGCAATTGATGGATATTGTTAAAGAATGTCAGCATGTTGCCATTAGAGCCGGCGCAGAAAAAGTTTCGGCTTATGTCAAGGTGGTTTATTGTCCGGAAAGCGAAATACTGACTATTGACAGAAAGATCACAAAACATGCTAAAGCGTAATATACCTTCTATCATTGCAGTTGCAGCGCTTTTTCTTATATGGCAGTTGATTTGCACAACTGGATTAATACCACAATACATGTTGCCATCTCCCCTAGAAGTTCTACAAGCCTTTGTGGGAGACTTTCCTTTGCTGTGGGAAAATTCCCTGATCACACTGCAAGAAGCTTTTATCGGCTTAATATTGGGTGTTTGTATAGGTTTTCTGGCTGCCATGTTAATGGATGCCTTTGATTTGTTATACAAGGCATTCTATCCTTTGCTCGTCATCACACAAACGATCCCCCCCGTAGCTATTGCCCCGCTTTTAGTGCTGTGGTTTGGCTACGAAATGACGCCAAAAATTATTTTGATTGTGGTCTCCACATTTTTTCCTGTTACAGTAGGACTGTTGGAGGGTTTCCGAAGTGCAGATAAAGATGCGATAGGTTTACTGCACTCCATGGGCGCAAATCGTCTGCAAATTTTCCGTTATATTAAATTCCCTTCTGCCTTACCCCAGTTGTTTTCCGGTTTGAAAATTGCGGTGGCATACAGTGTAGTTGGCGCAGTAATCAGTGAATGGCTCGGAGGTTTCGGTGGACTGGGAGTTTATATGACCAGAGTAAAAAAAGCCTTTGCATTTGATAAGATGTTTGCTGTGATTTTTCTTATCTCCGGTATTTCTCTGGCGCTTATGGCTTTAGTGGAGTTTATGGAAAAAAAATGTATGCCTTATCGCCATTTGGATAAAAAGAATTAGTATGAAAAAGTTGGTCGTTTTACTGCTGTCTTTCGTGATTGTATTCAGCTTTGCTGGTTGTGGAGACACTGCTGATAAAAATAAAAAAAATACGATAACCCTTGTTTTGGACTGGACACCAAACACAAACCACACGGGAATCTTTGTTGCCCGAAAAAAAGGCTATTTTCAGCAAGCCGGTTTAAATGTGGAAGTCATTCAACCACCCGAAGATGGGGCTGTGACACTAGTCGCCTCTGGAAAAGCACAATTTGGAGTATCATTTCAGGACTCTCTCGCACCGGCTTTTGCAGGAGAGGCAATCATGCCGATTACAGCCGTTGCCGCAGTCATTCAGCATAACACCTCCGGTATTGTTTCACGAGCTGGTGAAGGGATAGATACCCCTAAGGGACTGGAAGGCAAAAAATATGCCACTTGGGATCTGGATGTGGAAAAGGCCGTCATCCGGGATGTCATGAAAGCTGACGGTGGCAACTTCGATCTGGTGAAACTTATTCCGTCTACTGTTACCGATGAAGTATCCGCTTTGCAAAGTGGTTCTGTGGATGCCATCTGGATTTTCTATGGTTGGGCTGGTGTAGCCTGTCAGGTAGCTGGTCTGGATACGGATTACTTTGAATTTAAAGATATCAATCCCGTATTTGATTACTATACACCGGTTATCATAGGCAACAATGCCTGGTTGAACAAGAATCCTGAAACTGCCAAGGCATTTTTAGCAGCACTTACCAAAGGATATACCTACGCAATCGAAAATCCAAAAGAAGCTGCCGATATTCTGATGGATGCTGCCCCTGAATTAAAATCCAATAGTAATCTTGTCTATGCAAGTCAGAAATACCTGGCAACAAAATACATAGCTGATGCAACTCGATGGGGAGAATTTGACGCTAAGCGCTGGGCAGCTTTCTTTGACTGGTTAAATAAAAACAACCTGTTGAAGGATAAAATTGATCCTAATTATGGTTTTACCAATAACTATCTCCCTGATTGACATGAAGAAACTAGAAGTAAAACATGTAAGTAAAAATTTTGACGGGAAACCCATCTTTCAGGATATTTCTATTGAACTCAATCACGGAGAATTGGTGTGTTTGCTAGGTGTCAGCGGTAGCGGAAAAACAACTTTGTTTAATATCATTTCCGGACTCCTTTCGCCTGATCAGGGTAAAGTTTTTCTGGACGGAAAAGACATTACCAATCAGCCTGGGCATATCAGCTATATGCTACAAAAGGATTTGCTGTTGCCTTATCAAACCATAGAAGACAATGTTGCGCTTCCACTGTTGTTAAAAGGCATGAAGCAAAAAGATGCACGTTTGCAGGTATCATCCATGTTTAATCAGTTTGGTTTGGACGGAACCCAAAAAAAATATCCTGCCCAGCTTTCAGGTGGCATGCGCCAACGTGCCGCTCTTTTACGAACATATATGTTTTCCCAGGATATTGCCCTTTTGGATGAGCCTTTTTCTGCATTGGACATGCTGACCAAAAGTTCCATACACAAATGGTATTTGAATGTAATGGAGAAAATCCAACTGTCAACCTTGTTTATCACGCATGATATTGATGAGGCCATTCTTCTTTCAGATCGGATCTATCTGTTATCTGGTTTTCCTGGAAAAATTACAGGAGAGATCATCATTGAAGAACCCAAACCCAGACGTGATGATTTTAATCTGACGCCTGGTTTTTTGGAAATCAAGCGCAAAATACTCTCCCTACTTTAGAAACTGCCAAGGATTTGCCAAGTATAGATAGGAGTGTACTCATATGAGTAAACAAATAAAAAGGCGATGTGTAATTGTTGGTGGAGCGGACATCAACAATTATGACTTTATCCGTAAAAAACTGTATACGGATGACTATGTTATTTTCTGCGACAGCGGTTTAAAGCATTTGGAAAATTTACAGGCAAAACCCAGTTTGATTGTCGGGGATTTTGATTCCCATAAAAATCCTCATCTTGATGTCGAAACCATTGTTCTCCCTTGTGAAAAGGATGATACCGATACTGTATTTGCTGTCAAGGAAGCAATCCATAGGGGCTTTGAAGATTTCCTTTTAATCGGTGTTATCGGAGCAAGACTAGATCATACCCTCGGCAATGTATCCATTTTGCTGCGCCTTGATTCATTAGGAAAAAAAGGCTGCATTATTGATGATTATTCCGAAATGGAAATTGTTGCGGATAAACCCGTTTCCATCAGCGACAGCTATTCTTTCTTCTCCCTTTTAAACATCACGGGATATGCCAGAGGTGTTTCCATTATGGGAGCGAAATATCCGTTAGCTGATGCAGAAATTTCCAGCGAATATCAATACGGTGTCAGTAATGAAGTACTTCCTGGTAAAGAAGCGATCGTTTCCGTCAAAGACGGAAAACTGCTTCTGATAAAAATCAGGAAATAAGAAACCATTACGATTTGGCTATAAAAATTATTTTCCTTTTTAAAAATAAACTATTATTTCTATTTCGTCCGCCCCTCATTGATCAATATTATTTGTTTACCTTGATGGTTTATAAACTTTTTTACCAATTTGAACATATTTTTTTAATACTTTTTCCCCTGCCTCAGGCTCAATATTGCCATAAACTGTTATTTTGCGTTTTTTAAATTCTTCAAACCAATTGGGTTTAAATCCTTCATCAAAACCGGTAATTTCTTCAACATTTTTAGATGGCACACCATAATAAATTGCCTTGATTCCAGACCACATGATGCCACCCAAACACATAATACAGGGTTCGGATGTCACATATAAACTCAAATCATATGGAGAAAGATCATATGTATTTAATTTTTTCTCAGCCTCTCTAATCGCATTCATTTCAGCATGATTATTGCTGCAGTTTTCTGAAACAACCGAATTTGCAACTTTCACAACAAGATTTCCATTTTTATCGTAAATTGCAGCAACAAAAGGGCCATATCCCTGTTCAATAAGATCTTCAGCATCCTTTTGCAACCCCAGAATAATTCGGCTTGCCTGATGAACCTTCACTTCATCAATTTTTTCATTTGAAACGATCTCTGCGTAAAGATTATTCATACTTAATAGAAAACCAAAAAAAACGGTTAAGAATTTTTTCATGAAGTTTCTCATATTCAATTATTCATCTTAAAAAATGACATCT
>CAZAIY010000123.1:0-4381 GCA_964485295.1 uncultured Oxalobacter sp.
TAAAAGGAAGAAGTAGCAACGACGGTGCTGTTGTCTGATGGCACCAGAATTTTCCTTATGTATTAATTATTGTTTTATTCGGAGACATCCATGTTTCAACATATTCAGGTTCCGGCAAAAGGGGAAAAAATTACAGTCAATGCCGACTATACATTGAATGTACCTGATAACCCCATTATTCCATTTATTGAAGGTGACGGTATTGGAGTTGATGTGACGCCTGTCATGCGTAAGGTCATTGATGCGGCGGTTAAAAAAGCCTATGGCGGCAAACGCGAAATTGCGTGGATGGAAGTATATGCAGGTGAAAAATCCTTGAAGGTCTACGGACCGAATGTCTGGCTTTCTGATGAAACGATGAAGGCACTGAAAGAGTATGTGATTTCAATCAAGGGGCCACTGACAACACCTATTGGCGGTGGTATCCGTTCCTTAAATGTCACCATGCGCCAGCAACTGGATCTGTATGTCTGTTTGAGACCGGTTCGTTATTTTGATGGTGTTCCTTCTCCTTTAAGAGAGCCGGAAAAAACACACATGGTTATTTTCCGTGAAAATACGGAAGATATTTATGCGGGAATTGAATGGCCGGAAGGTTCGGCAGAAGCCAATAAAATGATTGATTTTCTGGTTAAGGAAATGGGAGTCAATCAGATCCGTTTTCCATTGACCTCAGGTATCGGAATCAAACCGGTCTCCAAGGAAGGAACAGAACGTCTGGTCAGAAAGGCAATCCAGTATGCCGTGGATAATGAATTGCCTTCTGTCACGCTGGTACACAAGGGCAATATCATGAAGTTTACGGAAGGCAGTTTCCGTGACTGGGGATATGCTCTGGCCAAGGAGGAATTCGATGCGAAAGTGATTGGAAAAGGTCCCTGGTGCACCATCAAAAATCCCAAAAACGGAAAAGATATTGTGGTAAAAGATGTTTTGGCGGATGCTTTCCTGCAGGAAATCCTGTTGCGCCCTGAAGAATTCAGTGTGCTGGCCACTTTGAATCTGAACGGGGATTATATTTCGGATGCCCTGGCAGCCCAGGTAGGGGGTATTGGTATTGCTCCCGGCGCCAATATTTCGGATTCCGTTGCCATTTTTGAGGCCACACATGGTACTGCTCCGACAATGGCAGGAAAAAACAACGTGAATCCGGGTTCACTGATTCTTTCCGCTGAAATGATGCTGCGTCATATGGGTTGGACAGAGGCGGCTGATATTGTGATTGATGCGATGCAAAAAGCTATTGCCTCCAAACGGGTAACCAGTGATTTTGCCCGGCTCATGTCTGACGCAAAAGAAGTTTCCACGACGGAATTTGGAGACATCATGATTGCCAATATGTAATGGCACTCACCAAAGGTAAGGATTGTTTTGATGCATCAATATGCAGAAAGCATTTTCATGAAGTTTGATTTGATATTTTTTCAAGCCTGAAACAACGGGTATAAACGAAAATTCGTATGCAAGGAGATAAAATGAAAGCATGGGTACGCTATGACCAAAACGGACAGATCGGTTTTGGTTTGATGGAAGGGGATAATATCGCTGTCTATACCGGCAATATGTTTGAAAATCCAACAGCAACCGGTAAAACCGTAAAGCGTTCGGAAGTGAAACTGCTCACGCCCTGTGTGCCTTCCAAAATGATTCTGCTATGGAACAACTTTAACGCACTGGCAGCCAAATTGGGTGTACCTGCTCCAACGGAACCGCTTTATCTGTTAAAACCAGGTACCGCTTTCATCGGTGATGGCGATGCTGTCAAAAAACCAAAATCCTATGATGGTAAAGTGGTTTATGAAGGTGAATTGGCAATTGTTATCGGAAAACGATGCAAGGAAGTCTCCGAAGAACAGGCCAATGATTATATCTTCGGTTATACCTGCAGCAATGATGTAACAGCAGGTGAAATCATCAAGAAAGATCCGACTTTTGCCCAGTGGACCAGAGCAAAAGGCTTTGATACTTTTGGTTCATTCGGCCCAGGTATTGTGACAGATGTGGATCCAAGCAAACTGGTTATCAAAACCATTTTGAATGGAACCGAACGTCAGAATTATCCTATCAGCGACATGGTCTTTACTCCGCAAAAACTGGTCAGCATGATTTCCCATGACATGACTTTGGAACCGGGCGATATCATTTCCTGCGGAACTTCTGTTGGTGTAGGTTCCATGAAGCCTGGCAGCACCGTTGAGGTCATTATCGATGGAGTGGGTCATCTGGTCAATCGCTACGAGGAATAAAACAGTTGTTGTGACAAATCCGATGATGAGTATGATTCTTTCAACCCGTCATCGGAATTTGCAACAAAATATTTCCGGTTTTTTTTGTGTTCACAGTAAAAACATAAACGTTTCAAAGACACTCAAATACAAATTGTTACATTCATGAAAGAATTGAAACATCTGTTTTAAGGCTTTTGGTTATACTGGACACACTCTCCTATGTTTTTTTAAATTTTTTGTGAAAGAGCGAACGATGAAAAAATGGAATAAATCACTTATCGCTATTGCAACCGCACTTTGCCTGGGTGCAACCGGGTTGACCGTTACCGCTTCAGCACAGCAAAACAATGATACGAATGTGCAATGCGATCGCCCCGGTCCAAACAGACCAGGAAAGAAAGCTGAAAAAATGGATTCCACCCAGTGGAAACAAATGGTTGAACAAAGAAACGCAGACCTGTATGCCAAATTGAAGCTTTCCTCAAATCAGGAAAGTGCATGGAAAGCCTATACGGAATCCACATTGAAAAATGTACCTCCATCCAAGCCGGCAAAGGAAGATATGGAGAAGCTGACTGCACCGGAAAGAATGCAGAAAGCACTGGATATGACGAAGGAAAAACAGGCCAGAATGGAAGAACATCTGAAGGCAGTCAAAACATTCTATGCCACTTTGACAGCGGAACAGCAAAAAATATTTGATACTGAAACGATGCCAAAATCTCCTCGTGACAAAGGAGCTGATCGCGGAAATGATAGAGGAAGTGATCGGGGAACAATGGATCGGGGAAATGATCGTCGGGAAAGAAGACAGAGAAATTAAGTTGTCCCGGTAAAATAAAGTCTGGTCAAAAAGAACGGGCTGGTAAAAATACTAGCCCGTTTCTTTTGAGCCTGTAACGGCTATTATGATGGGTATATAACAGCAGGTTTTTTCGCCAGCGGTTACATACCCATACCGTCAGATACGGGATGGCTTTTACTCTTTTTATCCCGACACAACGAACCATTGTCCCTTTCAGGCCCTGACTGAAAAACCAGAAACATGTTCTATTCGACGATGTGTTTTTGGGCGGTGGATCCGGGTAGTTTATTGAGGATCAGCACTCCATAGAATTAAAACAGGCATGACAGGTGAGGAATTTATAACATATCACGAACGGAGTTCAAAAACGCCAAAACCCAGTATTCATGCGCTTTTCAGCCACTTTTTTGAACTCCATGCTGTCAAACGCAGGAGTAGTCTTTCTTGATACACACCGGTATTAGCATCAATCTTTTCCGGATCCGATTTTTTTGTTTTTCTTTTTCATATTCCGGTATCTCACTTACAGTGATTAACTGTAAGTCTGTGAAAGCGAAGAAACCACTATGTACTGTCCGTTGCACAGGTTGTTGTGAGTAGAAGGAGGATTCAATCCTCCTTCTACATGGTGGGATAAATTCTAAAGGGTTATTTGTCAGAAGCAAAACTGGCCTGATTTTTTCCCAGTCGTTTGGCCTTGTAAAGTGCCTCATCTGCCCTGAGGTACAATTCTCCCAGATTTTTTCCGTCATCCGGGTAGATACTGATACCGACACTGACTGAAGATAGCAATGCCGTCTTCTGGGTATGGGATTCTCTTGCGACCTTGAGCAATTGTTCTGCCCTGGCTTTGATTAAGTCCAGATTGGGCATGTTTTTTGCCAGCACGAAAAATTCATCTCCCCCGATACGGGCAACAATATCCGATTCCCGGAAACAGCTTTTGATTCCTTTGGCCAGTCTGATGAGTAACCGGTCACCTTCCTGATGCCCAAAGGTGTCATTGACTTTTTTGAAGTTGTCCAGATCAATCATGAATGCGGCATGCATGCCGTCAGCCCCCGCTCCTGCCAGGAATTTCTCGATTTCTCTTCTGGAGGTTTCCCGATTCATGACCTTGGTCATTTGATCGGTTGTTGCTGCTTGAATCAGCTTTTCTTCTTCCTGTTTTTTGCTGGCGATGTCACGAAATACGATTGTCAGTTGCAAATGATCATTTTCCGGATCTGTCATCAGTTTCAGTTCGTTTTGCAACCATGTTGTATTGCCATCGGGTAACTGTAACTTGTATTCAAAATCAAGGGAGTTTTTGCCTTTACTGTAAATGTCCTCAAGAAATTCCTTGGAA
>CAZAIY010000124.1:0-4353 GCA_964485295.1 uncultured Oxalobacter sp.
ATGGCCTGCCGCCACCTTTTTGATTCGTTTGACAATAATCGGCCGTAAATCGTCAGCCATGCTTTAACCCATAAAAACAGTCCGTCTCTACCGGGACTGCTTGATATATTCTTCCAGTTCAAGAAAGGTCGGACGCTCAGTTGAATACAGAACCTTTCTGCCAAATTCGACAGCCAACTGTGGCGCATAACCATTCATACTTGCAATCAGCGTTACTTTAACGCACTCAAAAACCTTGCTCGACTCATCCAGTTTCTGTTCCAGAGCCGCCGCAATCGGCCCAACAAATCCATACGAAAGAAGGATACCCAAAAAGGTACCCACCAGCGCCGCTGCCACCAGCATACCGAGTTCAGCCGGAGGCAAATGAACGGATTCCATCGTATGAACGACCCCCATGACCGCGGCCACAATACCGAATGCAGGCAAACCGTCCGCTATCCGGGATACACTATGCACGGGGATATGGCCTTCCTGATGGTGAGTCTCGATTTCATGATTCATCAAATCCTCAATTTGCAGGGCATCCATGTTGCCTGACACCATCAGACGCAAATAGTCCGTAATGAACTCCATGACATGATGGTCTGCCAGAACCGAGGTATACTTTGAAAAAATGGGACTTTGTTCCGGCTCCTCCACATCACCTTCAATGGACATCATGCCTTCCTTTCTGACTTTCATCAGAATTTCTGAAAGCACCGCCATCAGATCCATGTAAAGGGCTTTCGTATATTTGGAACCTTTTAAAACGGTTGGAATCGCTTTCAATGTCGCTTTTAGCTGTTTGGAACCATTTGATGCAATGAATGCACCCAACGCGGCACCCCCAATAATAATCAATTCACTCGGTTGCCATAACGCTGCAACGTGTCCACCGGCCATAATAAACCCGCCAAACACACAGCCCAAAACGACTACATACCCGACAATCAGTAACAATGCTCTCTCCTCTTATGGGAATCCATTCAAGCAAGTTGCCTACATCATTAATAAAAAACAAATTCTGCCATTACTGTTATTGTGCCAGAAAACACAACCAGTCCCAAAGCAAAATTTACCCGAAAAACACAAATAGGGTTATTTTAACCCAAAAGTCCTGTTTTTCCCCATGATCCAGCCAAAAAGTATTTTATTTTCAATCATTATTTTGATATCCGGCTCGATATCCTCAACGGGAAATTCATAACTTAAAAACAAAGTGCCCGGACGCATTTCCGACTCCAGCTTGAGCCAGAGACTATCCATGACGACCGGTGAGAGGTAGGCAAAAACGACGTCATACCGGTTTAATTTGATTTTTTCATAGTTGCCCAGTAAAAACCGGGCATCGGTTTTTGAAAACTGCTGTCTTAACCGGCTGACCAGCCATAAAAAGGGCGAAATTTCAATGCCACTGACATGACAGTCTTTTCTTTTGGAAGCGAGATAAAGCACCAGTCCCCCCAGTCCGCTTCCAATATCAATCACATTTAAGGAACGGTTTTGGGGTAATTGCGACAAGACGGCATCCCAGACCCGATTGCCGGACAGATAAAGTGGAACACGCGTGACAATGGCACCCCAGAAAAGCAGCGATAAAATGCAAAAAGCGCCCAGATACCATATCGGCTGGATTTCCAGTGCCAAAAGCAAAAACATGGCCAGCGGAAAAACAAGCTGGATGGGAATCCACCAGCGTGGCAGTCCCCGAATGCGCGTAATCAGTGCGGCTAACACGCCCTGGAGCAATCCGAATATCAGGGTGCTGGCGGAATATGCCAGTAACCGAAATGTGATCTGGACAACAAACAGGGCAAGGAAAAATGCAACCAGCTGAATGAAAAGTGCCTGGATCGGAATGGAAAAACCCGGAAGATATTGGCTTTTACCAGGGATATCTTCCTTCATGTCCTTCATGAATGATGATCAGTTTGCCGTGTCAGGAAAAATCATGCAGCCTGACGTTCTTCAGTTGCCTTTTTTGTCTTGCCCGCCCTTGATGGCAAATTGCAAAGACCACAGACAAACTGGTGATGCAGATCATAGGTATGGGTCACAAAATGCCCGCCACATTTGGTGCAGGGAGTGGACTGCAGCATGTTGCTTTCAAAAAACCGGATCAGACGCCATGCCCGGGTCAGGGACAGAACCGGCTCTTCCCCGTCTTTTGTCGGCATCTGTTCCTGGTACAGACGATAGGCTTTCAATACGGCGGCAATACCGGACATTTTTGCATGATCACACAGATACCGGTATATATTGATGAAAAGGGAGGAATGAATATTGGGCTGCCAGGTGACAAACCAGTCTGTTGAAAAGGGAAGCATGCCTTTTGGAGGAGACATTCCCTTGATTTCCTTGTACAGACGAATCAGACGTTCACGGGAAAGCGTTGTTTCCTGTTCCAGCAGCTGCAAACGGGCTCCGTTTCGAATCAGATCAATAGCCAGCTGGACTTCTTTTGCATCGTTTAACAGGCTTTTTCGTGACATAACATTTTCTCCCGGATTCTTTACTGGCATGCAAAAAAAATCAACTTATTTTTCGACAGGCTGGGATGACATTAAAATAGCCGCATGGGACTTGGCCTGGGAGCTATCTTTGGTGTAATCCGTTAACATGGATAAAATTGCATCGTCATCAAACCGAAAACGTGCCAGAAGCATATTGCTGGATGACAGTTTTAAAAGCTGTGCATTGGAAAGTTTTTCCAGCAACTCCGCAATTTCCATATTAATACCCAGACGAAAGACGGCGGCTTCCTTGTCCGCACGTATCATTTGTTGAGCAAGCATCAGATAGCTGAGATTCAATTCCCGAATTTCAGTCATCATGTTATCCATACTCATTTCTTTCTCCAGGTACCACTTGTCTACAGGTAATAAGTTTATTTTCAATATCCGGCAAAAAAGTGGAAATAGGTAGAAAACGGTTTTTTCAGTCGGCAAGATGCGGTAGGAATTGTAGGAATTTGTCCTACATACAGGTCCATTTCTTTTATATTTTAAAACCTTACCAACTATTCTTAAGAAACTCGTTTTAAACCGGTTCAGCCATTTTTTTTCAAAAAAATGGGCTTTTTAAAAAAGGGATGGGTCAAAAAAACACCCTTTTTGTCTCTTTTTTTTCCTTTTAAAAACCGAATGGATATTAACCCGTTAGGTTTTTCCTATCCTGATTTTACGGATACATTGGAACAAACCATCCTGTTATTTTAAAAAAAATTTTAAAAAAATCATAGTGTTATCCTGCATAAAAAAAAGGAAATGAAGTTTTTTACCCTCATTTCCCTTTTCCATTTAAAAAGTAGAGCGATTAATCTGTCATTGTTGCAGGGAGGACAGGTACGCTTTATAGGCTGCCATATCGGTCAGTGGTTTTTGTGCCACACCTGAATCCATTGCGGCCTGAACCACAGCCGGTGCGATTTTCAAAAGCAGGCGGCTGTCAAATTGCATCGGCAAAAAGTATTCCGGACCAAACTGGAGTTTTCTGTCATACATGGCTTCCAGTTCCGGCATGGCTTTTTCTTCTGCCAAAGCTGCAAGGGCACGCATGGCTGCCAGTTCCATTGGTCTGTTGATCGTGGTTGCCTGACAATCCAAAGCCCCTCTGAATATATACGGGAAACACAGGGAATTATTGACCTGGTTTGGATAATCGGAACGTCCTGTTGAAATAATGACGTCGGAACGGGCGGCTTTGGCAACTTCCGGCAGAATTTCCGGAATGGGATTGGCCAGTGCCAGCACAATCGGATTTTTTGCCATCAGTTTTAGCATTTCCGGTTTCAGGACATTACCGGCTGATAATCCCAGGAAAACATCCGCATCTCTAATCACATCCGTTAAGGTACGAAGATCGGTTTCCTGGGCGTAGACTTCCTTGTCCGGATCCATTAATACCGGACGGCCTTTATAGACAACACCTTCTATATCGGTTACCCAGATATTTTTCAATGGAAAACCGAGATCAACCAGTAATCCCAGACAACCCAGGGCACCGGCACCGGCACCGGATACCACCAGTTTACTGGTTTTGATATTTTTGCCGACAATTTTCAAGGCATTTAATATGGCAGCACCAACAACAATAGCAGTGCCATGCTGATCATCATGAAAAACCGGAATATTCATTTTTTCACGCAGTTTCCTTTCAATATAAAAACATTCCGGTGCCTTGATATCTTCCAGATTGATTCCTCCGAATGTAGGTTCCAGTGCTGCGACCACATCACAGAATTTATCCGGATCCATTTCATCCACTTCCAGATCAAATACATTGATTCCGGCAAATTTTTTAAATAAAACGCCTTTTCCTTCCATAACCGGTTTTGAAGCCAGGGCACCAATATTACCCAGACCCAAAACG
>CAZAIY010000125.1:0-4330 GCA_964485295.1 uncultured Oxalobacter sp.
GTTTTTCCGAAAAGAGCACAAAATAATTGAAGGGCATTTTTTTACATTATTGAGCGGTATGTAGATCTTTCATTGCCATATCAAATTTACCCTGGCAAACAAGCGGAATAATATCAAGTGCCCGTTCAATAGATCTATCAATCAACACCTGTTCTTTATCCCCCGGGCGTTGAAGCACATAGTCAATAACTGCCATTTTAGGATTGGTTTTCCTGGGATGATCAATCCCTAATCTCAATCGCCAAAAATTTTGTGTTCCCATTGCAGAAACAATATCATTTAACCCTCGATGCCCCCCTGTTGAACCTCCTTTTTTTAAACGAGCAACACCGATACCAATATCCAGTTCATCATGAACCACCAAAATTTCCTCAGCATTGATCTTATAAAAACGGGATAAAGCACCCACCGCCCTGCCAGATAGATTCATATATGTTTGTGGTTCCATTAACCAAATATCCTGATCAGCAATTTTGGCACGACAAATTAAGGCTTGAAACCGAGATTCTTTTTTTAATACCGGTGCGTTGACTTTATTGGCCAAATTATCAACAAACCAAAACCCCGCATTATGCCGAGTCTGTTCATATTCAGCTCCAGGATTACCCAATCCGACAATAAGACGAATAGCCATTATAAATTTCCTAAAACAGGTACGACATCAGTTCAATAAATTGCCATTGGGTAAAGTATTCTTTTTAACCTGAACCAAAATCCAAGGTTTGACAACTACTGTCCATAAATTAGCATCTTCCTCAAACCAGATTTTTGCTTGTTCATCCGTCACTTTTTCGATTTGTTTTTGTTCTATCAAACGAGAAATATTCACTGTATCATCTGCCGCCATCATCACAGCAACACTAACTAAATCCAGACCATCCTCAATAGCAATAATATGTCCTGAAGCGAAATAACGTTGTAATTCTCTCCATGGCATTTGCGCTGTCTCCATGTTCAATTTTGCATGAAGAAATTCTTGTTCTTTAGGCGACATTTTCATTTTTTATCTTGCCAAATAAAAGTTTCACATATTAATAATGAGGAGGCTTTTCATGACGCGGCCCCATATTGCTATCCATTCTCTCACTTAAATGCTGAGCAAGTTCTAAAATCGTCGTTTCTAACTGATCTATACGATTTTGTTGCTGAAAAATCGCTTTATTGAGTTCATCTATCATATATTCCTGATGACTAATTCTCATTTCAAGATCAACAAAACGTTCCTCCATGAAGCTTATCCTTTATTAAGTGAAATTAAGTACTTAAAATGATAAAAACAAGAATGTCATTATAACAGTACTCTTTTATATGAATACGCAAGGTAACTGATGCCCATGTTCATACGACAAAACAAACATAACCCTCGTTTTTCGAACAATATGGGAAAAGGCATAAAATGCTATAACAATAGATCAAAAAAACATAAAAAAGGAATTGTTTAAAATTTTTATATAAAAAGAAAAATCTGGAGCCGATAAACAAGAATAAAGGTCGGAAAAATGTTTGAAAAGGAGGACGTGAATATGTTGCCATCAGTCAACAATCGTTACATTTTCGTTTACGGCGGTGAGCAACGGAAAAGTGTTTCTGCTCCGAACAATAAACATACCGAAACTACGGTATCTGAAAAAAGCACAAACTATGATACGGTTGAGATTTCTAAAGATGGTTTGAAATCCTCTCAAAAGCAAGAGTCGCAAAAAATTGACACCATCCCAAATGCGGAAATAGATGTTTCTCAAAACGATGCTGAAGAAAATTCTCTGCTCGATCAACTGATTTCTGAAGATGCAGAGCAAGAACCAATGGACAGCATGGAGGAAGATCCGGAAGAAAGCACCAGCGTTGGTGGCTCTATCGGTATCAATACCGGAAAACTCGCCCGCAAACTGGCAGCCGCAAAGACAAAAGAGCAGCTTCAAGCGGTTATTGCGGAAATCCAGCAGGACTTAAAAGAATGTGAGGCGGGCGAAGCGCAGGGAATGATCGTTGATGAAGCATCCGTACAAGCTGCACAGAATTTGCTCAATAAAGCCCAACAACGCATGGGTAGTGTTGCCGGACGTGAAGCAACGCCAGAAGAAGAAATGGCCTTTGCTTTGGCAGGGTTGATGTAAAGATAGATTGATTTTAATAATTGAATACGCACATTTTTAAGCAGCACAGATGACAAAAGCCCGGGGATTGAATTTCTCCGGTTTTTTCACACCAGAAAATCAGTAGTTCGCTCCTTTTGACTTCAAATTTGGAGTATGACGACGATAATTAAAGTAGAACTCGAATATTGATTTTCAGAAAGGACAGGTGAACGATATGTCTATGACGATAGAAACAGCACAGCTATTAGCAACAATTATCAAAACACTGCACTGATACTGCACAGGCAGGAATTTTGATTGAGGCAGGGTTGCCTAACGCATTAATGTATATTGGTAGAACGGAATACAATTCAAGCCTCAAACCAAGAGCATTTATAGATAACGAAGTCGTTAACAAAACATTCAGTGAATCTAGCTACACTGGCGATTTCCTTGGTTATATAACTATTGATCTTAGTTTAGGGAATTCCGATACCGTAATGCCTCCGGGTTATAACAAATTGACAGCAATTTACTTAGGAACCTAGATATATAGCTACTGGAACGTTGAAAGAATCAACCATTACCGTATCAGATGCTCCATAACCACTGTTTATTGTAGATAAGTCAATATTTACGTTATAGCAAACAATACCATCTCCCGTAACCACCTTATTCCCGCTTTCGGAAGGGGCAACAATAAAAGGCAAATTAATTTTACCGCTTGTATTATGAAAAACTCTTATAGCTCCTTTTTCATATTCTGTTTTAATGTTTGGTACACCAGCATTATTCCTCGTTCCAGCCAACTCCAAATTAGTGCAGTGTCTATCTTAATTTTTTTGCTATATCAGCAGCACTAGCGTTATAGTAAATTTGAAGCATTTTCAGGTCGCAATGACCAACCATTCTTGCCAGATCTAATATATGCAGTTTTTTTGCCAATCGGGTTATTGCTTCGTGCCTCGTATCATGAAAATGCAGATCCTCTAACAATGCTTTTTCTTTTGCTTTTCTGAAAAGCGAATCAACACTCGATTTAGAGATATCAAAAACCAAGTCAGACATAACAGGTATTTGCCTGACAATTCGAACAGCTTCAGAAGATAAAGGAACTTCTCTTTTATAGCCGTTTTTTGTAATAAGGAGTGTTGCAACTCTGTTTTTGAAATCAATGTTATTCCAAGTTAAAGAGGTAATTTCTCCCAGTCTCATGGCCGTCTCAATCGCAAAAGCAAACACAGCTCCAGCTCTTGACGATTTTGTTTTGACAGGAGACTCTTTTTCGTAACCAAGAACATGAAGAATGGTTTGAATTTCCTTTTCAGAAATTCGTCTTTCACGATGAGGAGTCCTTGGTGGACGTGCAACACCGGAGCAGGGGTTGGATTCTAACCAACCCCATTCTTTAAGACAGATCGTGCAAACATGACTCACAAGATTCATTTCTCTTGTAACACTACTGGCTGAAACTTCAGTTAATCTTTTATCTCGCCATGCTGCTACATGATGTGATCGAAGTTCTCTTAAATTAATATGGCCAATGTAGAGAGTTATTTTATTAAGTCTGAATATTTCCCATCGAGCACCACGTTTTTTGGGTGATACTTCATCACGATATCTTTCAAGGGCTCTTGAGACAGGAAGATCAGGAATGATATTGACTTCTCCAGCTAGTATTTCTTCTTCAAGCATGGTTGCCCAGTAGACTGCTTCACGCTTTGTTGGAAAACTTTTTTATTTTCTGAAGCCTTTTCGAACTACCTCTGCAACCCATGATTTTCCTTTCTTTCTGTATGTAGCCATCCGTAATTCCTTTCGTAAATCGATACGTAAAAAGAATCCAGAATAATCAGAAAAAACGAATAAAAAGGAAACAAAAAAAGGTTACGGAAATTCGTAATTTGAAAAGAATTTAAAGGAGTTTTAAAGGCGCGTTAAATTTTTGGTAAATCCATCCAAAAATCAGCATAAAATTAGAAAAAATACTGTCCGAAAATCAAAGCCACTTTACTCTACTCTTTTACTGCTTTTGAGAGTGAAAACACAAGGGGATTTGAGAGGATTTAAGAACATCTCCCGAAAAGCAAATGCCGATAAAGCCCATAGAATAAGGCTTTATCGGCTAATGAGAAGATTTAAGAAGATAATCAAAAATCACATAGGATTTTGCAGCCAAAAAATAGAGAAAACATTGAATCTATCAGTGTTTTCTCTACTCTCTTAAAAATGCTGGTGGCCGGACTTGAACG
>CAZAIY010000126.1:0-4312 GCA_964485295.1 uncultured Oxalobacter sp.
GCATTCGGTTGTCATGGTATTTTCGTCACAAGTCAATTCTGCTCCACAGGACGAACATAAAAAAGTTTTAAGATGCCGGATTTCCTCGGGATCCCATTGTCCACCGGATTGTGCCGTATCCCATTTTGCATCCTTTGCAGCTTGTGCCTGTGCGGCGCTTTCCTGCTTTCTTGCATAAAGCCTGTCAAGTGCTTCAATACTGAATTCAGTTTCACAGTATTCACAACGAATGTTTTCCTTGCCAGGCGCATATGCCAATGGCGCCTGGCAATTGGGACACTGATAATTAACGGACGTATTCATTGTCTCAAAAATATCTTAAATAAAATGACAGGAATATCACCGTTTCAATAAACTTTAACGGGAATCTTTTTCATCAAAAGCATCTCCGCACTCAGGACAGAATTTGGGTGGGTTTTGAGGATTTTCCGGTTTCCAGCCACATTTGTCGCATTGATAAAGCGGTGCGTCAGCCGGTTTTCTTTTTCCACATTCAGGACAAAATTGTCCTTGATTAATGGAACCGCAGACACAATTCCATCCTTGTGCTACTGGACGGGGTTTCCCACATTGACTGCAAAACTTGCTCGTATTTTCCTGTCCGCAGGCACATTTCCATGTATTGGCAGATGCCGGTTGAGAAGGGGCCTGTTGCTGTCCCATTGCAAATAAACTGCCTGGGTTCGCTCCACCTGCCTGATTGGCCATATTCATGCCCATCAACCCGAATGCCGCACCCATGCCGCCACTTTCATTGCTTGCCGCCATTTTGATGGCTTCAGCTTGTGCGCCAACCAGATGGGCTGCAGCCATGGTCGGATCGCGTAAAGCGGCATTATGTTGAAGATTTTTAATGAGTTTTTCATCTTCTTCACTCGCTGTGGCACTACTGATACCAAAGGAGACAATTTCTATACCACGCAGTTCGCTCCATTTCTGACTTAATACCTGATTTAAAATGGTTGCCATTTCCTGGGCATGGGCAGGAAGGGCACTGTAACGAATACCCATTTCTGAAATTTTTGCAAAAGCGGGTTGCAAAGCGGTTAACAATTCCGTTTTTAATTGACTGTCAAGCTGGTCCCGTGTATAGGTGTCGGCAACATTGCCACAGACATTGGTATAAAACAGAATAGGATTTGCCAGTCGGTAGCTGTATTCACCAAAACAGCGTATGGCAATATCGACATCCAGCCCGATACGAGCGTCAACCACCCGGAAAGGAACAGGACTGGCTGTACCGTATTTGTTGCCAACAATTTCTTTCGTATTGAAATAGTAGATGCGTTGATCCTTGCCAGTGTCGCCTCCAAAGGTAAAGCGTTTTCCGATTAATTTGAAAACAGCCTTGATGTTGTCACCTAGGTTCCCTGTAAAAATGGAAGGCTCTGTGGACTGGTCATAGGTATATTCGCCAGGTTCGGCACAAATATCGACAACTTTTCCCTGTTCTACAATGATCATGCATTGTCCATCGTTAACAGCAATGCGTGAGCCGTTTGAAATGATATTGTCGTTGCCACTTGTATTTGAACTTCTATCAGTAATGCGTTTTTGTCCTTTTGCAACGAGAATATCAGCAGTGAGATTTTCGCAATAAAAAAATTCTTTCCATTGATCAGCCAATACTCCGCCAAGAGCCCCTATACCCGCTTTAATCAGTCCCATAACCAGAACTCCTTCCTTTCAGAAACAAACGATGGATAATCTTTAATTGTTAATTGTAACTGATGAAAAACCAAATTTTCCTAAATAAATTACTGATATTACATTGGCATATGTAATATTTTTGATAAAAGCATCAGTTAGAGTTTTTATTGCTTTTGACATATTTTGGTATAACGAGAAATATACTTAAATCGGTTATACCCACCGTTATACCTAAAAAATATGGGTACTGGAATACTTTATGAAACTTCCAGAAGTTAAAAAAACGGAAGCGGGTTAATGATTCTTGGTATGAATTTCCTTTTTTAGTACACGTACCTTAAATGCATATTTTCATGTATCAAAGAATGTACCAAAAACTTGGGATATCGCAATACTTTATGGAACATCTTTAGGAGTTGCATTTTTAATTTGTACTGCTGATAACGGTTTAACTTCTCTAGCCATATTCGCCCCCATTAAAACCTTATTTGGGGGGCTTGCATTTTCAACACCTAAAGAAAGCCCCTAAAAAAGCCCCTAAAATATGCGGATGTTAATGAACTTTATGGAACGATTATAAACTAAAAAACCCGCTAAACACTAGGTTTTATGCGGGATTTGTGGACTTTATGGAACCTTAAAAAACTTGCTCTTGGCGGAAAGGGTGGGATTTGAACCCACGAAGGGCTATTAACCCTTACCGAATTTCGAGTCCGGCGCATTCAACCACTCTGCCACCTTTCCTTTTCTGAACTAAAAACGGATCTTTTGTAGAGAAGCAAATTATAGCAAAAATTAGCTTTTCTACTTCCCTCCATTTACATGACTGAAAGCTAAAATTAACCGCTCTGGATTATAATAATAGTTTTTATTTACACTGCCCTTAAAACATTATTGACATGGCTATCCGACTCTACACCTCCCCAGAAGACCTAAATGGTATTAGAACCGCATGTAAATTAGCTGCTGAAGTACTCGATTATATTGAACCTTTTGTCAAACCAGGTGTTACAACAGGGGAACTGGATCGCTTGTGCCATGAATATATGACCAATGTTCAGGGAACCATTCCGGCTCCATTAAATTATGCTCCTCATGGTCATGCCCCCTATCCCAAGGCAACCTGCATTTCCATCAATGATGTTGTCTGTCACGGTATTCCCGGCGGAAAAATTCTTAAAAACGGCGATATTCTAAACATTGATATCACCGTCATCAAAAACGGTTATTATGGTGATACCAGTAGAATGTTTTTCGCAGGATCTCCGAGCATTCTTGCAAAAAGGCTTTCTGACATTACCTATGAATGCATGTGGCTTGGTATCTTGCAGGTCAAACCAGGTGCCCATTTGGGAGATATTGGTTATGCTGTCCAAACCCACGCTGAAAAAGCGGGTTACAGTGTTGTTCGCGAGTTTTGTGGTCATGGAATCGGTAAATCTTTTCATGAGGATCCCCAGGTTCTTCACTACGGTAAACCCGGAACACTAGACATCATCAAACCAGGCATGATTTTTACAGTTGAACCCATGATCAATGCCGGACGCAGAGATATCAAGGAATCAACAGATGGCTGGACCATCAAAACAAAAGACCGCAGTCTATCTGCCCAGTGGGAACATACCATTTTAGTGACACCGACTGGTTATGAAATTCTGACAGTCTCACCCAATATGCCTGCTCCTCCGGCATTTGTTACCCAATCAAAATAACTTTTATGTAACAGTGACTACGAATTCGCTTTCTCTTAAACAGCAACTGGCAGAAAAACGCCTAAAAGCCATTACTGCGTATCAGGAAAAACCTCAACCTGAACGTTTATTGAAAGCGTTATCCCATAGTGTTGATACAATTTTAGAAAAAGCCTGGCGTTATACAGACATTCCTTCTGAACATGCCTTAATCAGTGTTGGTGGTTATGGAAGGGAGGAACTTTTTCCCTATTCCGACATTGATGTTTTAATTCTTATACAATCGCCTCCAGACAAAATCCTTCAAGACAAAATTGAATTATTTATTCAAACCATTTGGGATCTGGGACTTCCCATCGGACACAGTGTCCGGACTCCTGACGAATGTCTTGAAGCCTCTGCCAGTGACATAACCATTCAAACTTCCCTGCTCGATGCCCGTTTCATTACAGGCAATCATATGCTTTTTGAGGAGATGATCCGGCGTTATAACCTTGGCATGGATGCCCAAAAGTTTTTTGTTGCCAAAACAATAGAATCCCGTCAGCGTCATCAAAAATTTGGAGATACTCCATTTAGTCTGGAACCCAACTGTAAGGAAAGTCCGGGTGGATTACGCGACCTGCAGGTCATTTTATGGGTTGCCAAAGCGACAGGTTTAGGAAATTCATGGAATGAATTGGCTCAAAAAGAGCTGATTACCTTAACCGAAGCCAAACAACTTAAAAAAGCCGAGCGCATACTTAAAAATATTCGTATACGCATTCATGTTCAAACACAACGAACGGAAGATCGCCTCCTGTTTGATGTGCAGATCCCTATTGCCCAAACCTTTCACTTCAAAAAAGAGAAAAAAATACTGGATGCCAGGGACGCCAGTGAAACCCTGATGCAGCATTACTTTCTGGCGGCAAGAACCGTCCATCAACTCTATACCATTTTATTGCAAAATCTGGAAGCATGGCTTTTCC
>CAZAIY010000127.1:0-1656 GCA_964485295.1 uncultured Oxalobacter sp.
TGCTGGCGGCCTGCTGGACCAAAATGGTCTGTTTGCCCTGCTTGGGAACGCCATTGGTCATCAATAATAAAAGCAGCCATCTTTGCAGCTGTTTTTGTCCTAAAAGAACCACAGCACTTCGAATCGAGGTCACCACATGCCTTAACCCGACCGATGCGGAATTGGTCAGACGCAACAGCCCAACGCTAAGTGTCGGATTTTTCTTGAACGCATCCACAATTTTTTTCACATCCGAGTCACTTTGCAGCAAATGCAGCAATTGAATAATGGTCGTTTGTGTTGCGGAAAAACGTTTGCCGGCAATCTTTTCCACATCGGCAAAGAAGTAACCCTGATAAAGCGAAAAACCCAGTTTGGAACAGAAGTTGAACTCTTCCCTTGTTTCCACTTTTTCTGCCAGAAGCTGGACTTTTTTATTATTGCTGACATAACCTGCCAGTTCCCTGATTTTTTCCGGGGTCAGTCCTTTTATGTCGACCTTGACAATATCGACCAGATTTAAAAATGCCTTGTTTTTGGGTGTCAGTTCCTGAAAATCATCCAAAGCCAGGCGAAACCCTTTCTGTTTCAACTCGATACAGCGTCTTAAAATGGCTTCATTGGCAATTACGGTTTCCAGAATTTCCAGAACAATCTTGTCCGGCGGCAGCAGTTCGATAATATCGCTTTGCAGAAAGTCGGCATCACAATTAATAAAACCGCCAAACTTGCCCAAAATGGCATCAATCCCGAATTCCGAGAGCATCTGGGTGATAACGGCAGAAGTTGCTGAAATGGCATCAACAACAGTTGCACTGTCTTCCTGGGCGGTACGGAAAAGCAGTTCATACGCATAAAGCGTCTGGTTCCGATCCAAAATCGGCTGCCGTCCTATATAAATGTCTTCTACCGAAACTAATTGATCTGATGTCATCTGATGCCAAACCTGTTAGTACAAAAATGACCCTAAAAAGAACCTTTCCCTGAAATCGGACAAAAAACCCTGCTATGAAACGCTATCGAACTGCAAATCACATACAAATGAGAGCAGTCCCGCAATATCCAGCAAGGTAATCAGGCGATTTTCCAATGTTCCCAAACCTGTCAAATACTGCGGATCTATCTGGGTTCCTGCCGAAGGCGCCGATTTGATCATATCCGGTGTCAGTTTCAAAACATCCGATACCGAATCAACCACGATCCCAATCGTCTGCTCCCGAATACTTAAAATGATAATGATTGTGGAGGCATCGTATACCGGGTCACCCAGATTCAGTTTGATACGCATATCAATGATGGGAACGATGGCTCCGCGAAGATTCAAAAATCCTTTCAAATACTCCGGTGCATTGGCTACCTTTGTGGAAATCTCATAACTCCGCAATTCCTGTACCGTTAAAATATCAATACCATACTCTTCATTTCCTATCCGGAAAGCCATCACTTCCCGTTCATTCAATTTGTCCTGTTCTTCCACCATGACTTCCCATCCTGAACCAGACAGAGTATGTACCCAAAAACAACTACCTAAAATCCACCAATACTATTGTTCAAATTGGTTGAGCGCAATATGCCGGAAACATCAATAATCAGGGCAACATTGCCGTCCCCCATAATGGTCGCACCCGATATGTTGGGAACTTTCCTGTAATTGGTTTCCAGATTTTTGACAACCAC
>CAZAIY010000127.1:1666-4307 GCA_964485295.1 uncultured Oxalobacter sp.
TGCTGCTGACCCACAAGCTCATCCACCAGCAATGCGGCATGAACACCATCCGCCTCGAGAATGACAACGATACCTTCCGACGGTGTCTTGGCGCGCGCCTCGATATGGAATATATCCGCAAGGGATATCAGCGTCAGATAATTGTCCCTGACCTTGATCACTTTTCCTTCGCCCTGGATTTCCTTGATGTCCGCTTCCGAAGGCTGTAGCGATTCCACAACATGACCTAACGGCAGGATGTAGATTTCCTCTCCCGTTCTGATTGACATTCCATCCAGAATCGCCAGCGTTAACGGCAGGTAAACCGATATCATGGTTCCCAGTCCCTGGGAGGAACGGATATCGATAAATCCGCCCATTTCGGTAATATTGCGTTTGACGACATCCATGCCCACGCCGCGACCGGAAACATCCGTTACCACATCGGCCGTTGAAAAACCCGGTGCAAAAATCAGGTTCCAGACTTCCGAATCCGGCATATTCTCATAAACCTGCAGACCACGCTGCTGGGCCTTGTCCATGATTTTCTGACGATTCAGACCGGCACCGTCATCATTGACCTCAATGACAATATTGCCACCCTGATGGGATGCGGAAAGGAAGAGTTTTCCGACCTCGGACTTTCCTTTTTCCCGACGTACCTCAGGCATTTCAATACCATGATCGACACTGTTTCTGACCAGATGGGTCAGTGGATCAATAATCCGTTCAATCAATCCTTTATCGAGTTCCGTTGCCGCACCGGAAGTCACCAGATCGATTTTCTTGCCCAGTTTGGTTGCCAGATCATGCACCATTCTGGGGAAACGTGAAAACACGAATTCCATCGGCATCATGCGCATGGACATGACGGCCTGCTGCAGATCCCGTGAATTGCGGGAAAGCTGGCTGACACTGTCCAAAAGACGCTGATAGATCATCGGATCGAGCGAAGTGGCCTGCTGCTCGATCATGGCCTGGGTAATCACAAGCTCTCCCACCAGATTGATCAGCTGGTCAACCTTGTCAACACCGACGCGAATGGAAGCCGATCCTGATGAGGCAGAAGAGGAACGGGCGGCTTTTTTGGCCGCGGCCTCTTTCTTCTTCTTCTCTTCATCCAGTTTTACCGCTTCCTCATTGTCTTCTCTTCTGTAGGGCAAATTGATATTGTTGAAAAATCCGTACCCTTTTTCCTTTTCAGCCGGTTTTTCCTCCTCGTCGGATCCCGGCAACTCGAAATCATCAAAAAATCCGTATCCCCGCTCTTCATCTGTCAGATTGTCCTCTTCCGAAGTGCTGTCGGACAGGACTTTTTCCGTAATGACAATTTCATCCGGATTTAATACAAATGAACATAAGGAAAGAATGTCTTCTCTTGTTTTGGTACTGATCAGGCGCAGGACTGCCTGCCCATCCGGTGTGATTTCCTTGTCAATGTCACCGAGTGCCTCTATTTCCTCGATCAATGCATTCTGACGCTCGGGCTCCATTGCCGGGAGCTCGATTTCATAGGAAGTCAGCGGGTTTTTCGCTTCGGATTTGGGTTTGGTTTTGCCTGAATTACTGCTGGTGCTATCTAATCCTTCATCCAATCCATCAGGAGAAAGCGCTGCCAGTCTTTCCATGACCTCATCGACAGCACTCTGATCAACTTCGGTTCCGTATTGATGGCCGTCACGCATCATTTTGAGCACATCTTTTGCCATCAAGAAAACATCCACATGTTCCCTGGTCATTCTCATGTCACCTTTACGGATATGATCCAGCAGGGTTTCCATGACATGCGTGACTTCTGCAACATCCGTTATTCCAAAAGTTGCTGCTCCGCCTTTAATAGAGTGTGCTGCCCTAAAAATGGCATTGATATCTTCCTCATCTGGATCATCCAGATCAATTTCCAGAAGAAATCTTTCTTCTTCAGCAAGCAGTTCTTCCATTTCATCGAAGAAGACCTGATAGAATTGATTCATATCAATGTTCACAATCAATTCCTTTACCGCTAAATAAAAAAGTTGTTGTTGATTTTGTCCCGGCAGATCCCTTTTCCAGGAAAGTTTCCTTTCTGCAAACGAAAAGGATCATCCGCCCTGATAAGGCGTTATCAGACACTGCATCGTTATTTGACAGCGCATCCATCATGCAGTTTTGAAAAAGATTAACCGAGGACCTTTTTTACCACTTCAATTAAACGCTTCGGATCAAATGGCTTGACCATCCATCCATTCGCTCCGGCAGCCCGACCGCGTGATTTCATTTCATCACTTGACTCCGTTGTCAGCATGATAATCGGTACTTTTTTGTATTGTGGCATGGTACGCAAAGAGCGGATTAGCGTTAAACCGTCCATTCTAGGCATGTTTTGATCCGTCAATACCAAATCAAAAACCTGTTTCTTAGCCAGATTGAGTGCCTCTTGCCCATCAGCTGCCTCGGTTACCTGATAACCTACCGATTTCAGGCTAAATACCACCATCTGACGCAATGAGCCAGAATCATCTACAGCAAGAATTGTTTTGGACATCTTTACTCCTGAATTTACTTGTTGCCATTTAATTTTATTACCATTAAATCATAGCTTTATTAAACTATCAATTAAAAGAGTTCAATACTTCCTGATTCCATATGTTTCTGGGATACCCGTTTGGCATGCAGGCCTTCC
>CAZAIY010000128.1:0-4245 GCA_964485295.1 uncultured Oxalobacter sp.
GAATATACAGGCAGCCAATCAAATTCATTAAAGTCGATTTCCCCGAACCGGACTGCCCCATAATCGCAACGAACTCTTTCTCATCAATGCTAATAGACACGTCATTGAGAGCAAAAACCCGGTTTTCTCCTGTGACATACTCTTTTACCAAATGAAATGTTTCTAACAGTTTTGCCATAAACCCTACTTATCAGAACATACGGGGACCACGTGAAGCCTGACTGCTGCCGGAACTGCTTTCTCCTGTGGATACCGTGCCCACAATAACTTTTTTACCAACTTCCGGTTTGGAACTCATCAACTCTGTCATCACACCATCTGATAACCCCAAACGCACATTCATTTCAACAGGCTGTTCATTTTCAAGTATATAAATCCGTCCGGTTGTACTGCTATTCATCCGATCGTCATACTCCGAACTCATTTCTTCAAATTTGATTTTTTGTTCGTCATTTAAAATAGCTGCCATTTGCTGGCGCATTTCATTTCTTGCCTTTTCAATTTGCTTTTTCCTTTCGGATTCCTGCGATTGATGCGCAACTGCCATTTTCTTTCTCATTTCTGTCAGGATGGCTTCTGCCTGCGTTTTTTGTTCGTCAGTCAAACCAAACGCTTTTGTCATCTTCTCAATGAAAGCCGGAATCCAATTGCCTCTGCCGGACCGGGAAGAAGCTTTTGTTGCTGTTTCTGTACTCGGCAATCTGAAACGGGTTGCTGAATTCGGGATCAATTTCACATTATCGCGTGTATCCAGCACAATTTTTACATTGGCCGTCATGCCAGGCAGTAATTCCTTTTTGGGATTGGGCGCACTCACAATGACAATATAGGTAATCACATTGGATACATTTTGAGCCGCCAGGCGAATCTGTTTGACTTCTCCATCAAATGTTCTGCCCGGATAAGAATCCACGGTAAAGGTTGCTTTCTGTCCGACACGGACTCGACCAATTTCAGATTCGTCAATAGAGGTTTCAACCTGCATGTCTGTTAAATCTTCTGCAATAACAAACAGTTCCGGTGCCTGCAAGCTGGCCGCAACAGTCTGGCCGGCTTCAACAGTTTTTTGAATAACCGTTCCATTTACAGGAGATCGAATTGCGGTTCTGTCCAGATCAATTTTTGCCTGAGCCAATAGGGCTTCTTTTTGCTTAACCGAGGCTTCCGCATTTTTTACATTCGCCTCACCAACCCGAACCAGCTCCAACTGTGCACTATAAGTTGTTTTGACAGTATCCCTTTCTGCCGAAGAAAGAAAACCGCGATCCACCAACTTTAATCGACGCTCCATATCAATTTTTGCATTTGCCAAATTGACGCGTTGGCGAGCCAATTCCGCCCGCTGCATCATTGCCTGCGCCTTGGCGGAATCCACATCTGCCTGGGCTTGCTGAACTTTATACTTGAATGTTTCCGGATCAATCTGGGCAATTAATTGTCCTTCTGTTACCTCACTATTGAAATCAATATAGATTTCCTTGATTTGACCAGAAACCTGGGATCCCACCTGAACAGAAATGACCGGATTGATAGTGCCGGAAGAAGAAACACTTGCTGTAATGGAACCTTTTTCAATAGCCGCTGTTTTATACTGAACTTTATTATCTCCCCCTCTCATCAGCCAAGTGATAATAATGACCAGCAATACAACCGCCACACCCAGTACCAAAAAACGCTGTTTTTTGGATACCCCGTTCCATTTTTGAGAAAGTGCTTTCAAATTGAACATTTTCAAATCATCCTGTTTCTAAAGGCCTGTAACTGATTTTACTGGCATTTATTGCAATTCAAGCCGTTCTTTTGTAACAACTTGTGTGCTTGTTTTTTTCTCTTTCCAACAAAAAGATTGTATTAATATTCACCAATCATAAACATTTTTATGGCTGACAATCCGATTCATGACAACGATTTCATACGTCCATTCTTTTTTTTGCCTTGAATTCGCTATTTTAAAAATACCAAAAAAACGGCCAAATCCAATCATCTCATAGAAAAAACTTGTTCCATATCATATTGCTTCATTTTTTTTAACCTACATTAAGGAAATCATTCATTCTTTATAAAAAACAGGAAAAACCTGTCTTTTTTCCATATTTAAAACGATATCCGCCCATAAGGAAAAATGATGCTGATACCCACGCAGGAAACGACAATGCCACCTCACATGGAAATGGACAAAATGTCCTGTACCATGTTTAGACCTTCCTCAATCATGTCGGTTAAACAATCTCAAATAAAAATGATTGAAAATCAAATTTTTTCAACTGGCATCCATTCTCAAGATATATTCGATACTTTTATATCCATTAATCGCGAAAAATTTGTGCCGGAAAAATATCAAACTATTGCCTATGCCGATACGGAAATTCCATTAATTCATAATGAATGCATGTTATCTCCCCGTATTGAAGCAATGGTTTTACATGCATCTTGCATTAAAAACACGGATCATGTTCTTGAAATTGGAGCCGGCTCGGGTTTTATGGCCGCACTGCTTGCCTATAAAGCACATCATGTCACAACCATAGAAATCAAACCTCAATTGAAAGATCTGGCTGAAAAAAATTTATCTGCCTGCAACATTCATAATGTAACGGTTGAACTAGGAAATGGTGCAAATGGATGGAAAACCCATACAGGCTATGATGTCATTGTTATTTCCGGAGCCCTTTTACGACTATCTGATGCTTTCTACAAAATACTGAATCCTGGTGGACGTATTATTGCCTTTATTGGCAAACCACCCTTTACACAAACCCAGTTAATAAAAAAATACAATGATGCCCATTATGAAACCATCCATCTTTTGGGAACATCTGTTAATCTTCTTCGCGAACAAATAAAATTTTCTTAATTTCTTTTTATAAGCTATCCAAACTTGGCTTATACTATTTGGCAATACTATACGGAGAAAGTATGTACAAACGATTCATTACATCTCTGATTGCCAGTTTTATATGGGTTATTCACGCATCTGCTGCGGATCTGATGCAGGTTTATCAGGAGGCTTTGCTCAATGACCCTCAATATGCCAGTGCAAAAGCATCTTTAATGGCAGGGCAGGAAAAAAGTGTACAAGGATTATCACAGCTGCTTCCTCAAGTAGCAGGATCCGGCAGTTATTCCCGCACCAAATACGAACATGTTCCCCATACATCGGAAACAAAATACGGGGTTAACCTAACCCAGCCTCTTTTCAATTGGGAAAGTTACCAAAGCTATGAAAAAAGCAAGCTGGCTGTTTCAGTGAGTGAAGCACAATTTGCTTCTGCACAGCAGGAACTGATCATACGGGTTGCCCAGGCATACTTTGACGTATTAACAGCACAAGATGTCCTCGTTTTTGCCCAGGCACAAAAAATAGCTATTGCAGAACAACTTGAATCCGCCAAACGCAGCTTTGAGGTCGGAACAACAACGATTACGGATGTGCATGAGGCTCAGGCACGTTATGACCTGGCCGATGCACAGGAATATGCTTCCATTAGCGATCTTGAAATTAAACGTGCTGCTTTGCAGCAAATTATCGGAAAACACCCCGATTATTTATCCCCACTGAGAAAAGGTGTCAATGTCAGTGCACCTGATCCGAATAGAATGGATACCTGGGTTAATTTTTCCGAAAGACAAAATTATGCTGTTACTGCTTCTGAACTCGCCTTGGAAATGGCAAAACGTGACATTGCCATTCAGCGGGCAGGACATTATCCAACTGTGGATCTTGTCGCCGGATACAATCATACAAACACTGAACGGGAATTTAGGACGGCAACTCGCAATGTCTATGCCGACGAATCCAGTTCTATTGGCATACAAATGAATATTCCCATTTTTTCCGGTTTTGCTGTTACCAGCAGAGTTCGTGAGGCTATTGCTCTTGAAGACAAGGCAAGAAATGATCTGGTCGCATCCAGACGTAACGCTGCCCAACTTGCTCGTGAGGCTTTTCTGGGATTAAACAGTGGCCTTTCTCAAATCAGGGCGTTGGAAGCAGCAGAAGTATCCAGTCTTTCAGCTTTGGAAGCCAATAAACTAGGATATGAAGTGGGCGTTCGCATTAATATTGACGTTTTAGATGCCGAACAACAAGTTTTTTCAACTCGTCGTGATTTGACTGTAGCAAGACATGACGCCATTATGAATGCACTAAAATTGAAATATGCAGCCGGAATTTTAAATGATGACGATATACAGCAAATCAATGCTCTGCTGGAAAAATAAAGTTTTCTTGTCAGTATCTGCTAA
>CAZAIY010000129.1:0-4234 GCA_964485295.1 uncultured Oxalobacter sp.
TTTCAGTTTTTTATAGATTTCCTGAGATAACTCATGGTTTTCCGGACTGTCAGTGGAATCCCAGTTGTCAAACTGAATATGAAAGCCATCAAGTGGTTTTTTGCGACTGGCTGCGATTTCCCTGACAAATTCCTGGGGTGTTTTCCCCGCTTTTTCAGCTGCAATCATAATAGGTGCACCATGAACGTCATCTGCACAAACAAAATGGACTTCACGCTGATGACCGTCATCTTTTTGCATTCGCTGAAACCGGACCCAGATATCTGCTTGGATATATTCCATAATATGTCCAATATGGAATTGAGCATTTGCATAAGGAAGTGCAGTAGTAACAAAAAGTTTTCGTGCCATAACGATTAAAAAAAATAATTATGTAATAAAGTAAAAGGATAGGACTTTAAGTTATCTTTGACAATTGCATTTGAATTGTTTTTCCTTGATCTATCTTATTTGGAGAGATAACAAAAGAACTTGAATGGTTTCATTTAATATAGATGAATTTAACAATGCTATCAGTTTAACAGATTCATTTTTGATGAATTAGTTTGAAGTATTTTTATCCTTGTTTTGTGTTTTTGCTACTTTTCCAAATGCTTCCTTAAGACTTAATATTTGCCCGGCATTTGTTGCATCGTATCCTCCCAATTGGTTGACGTGATTTTTAAATTCAACACTTTGTATGATACTCAACACATTACTTAAAGGAGCTTTTTTCCATTCATTTTTACATACGGCAAAAAAGTAGCGTTCCTGCATAAGAGGAACAAAATCCAGACCGAAATGACGGGCAGCGGTTTCTACACCAAAACCGACATCAGCCATGTTACTCGCAATGTAGGCGGCAACAGCTGCATGAGTAAATTCTGCAACCTCAAATCCATTAATGGCTTGAGGAGAAATATTTTTTTCTTTTAGTAGTCGTTCTAGTATACGGCGTGTTCCAGAGCCGGTTTGACGATTTACAAAACGAATTTCAGGTTTTGCAATATCTTCTAAATTTCTAATTTTTTTGGGATTGCCGGGAGCAACTAATAAACCTTGCTTTAAATTGGCTAAATGAATTAGTTGATGTTTTTTCGGGCAAAGGTATTGCATGAGTAATTGCACGGTTTCTGTTTCAAAAGATCCGATTGGAACATGAAACCCTGCGAGTTCGCATTCTTTTTGTGCAAGAGCAGCGATTGATTCCATGCTATTTAAATAGCGTAGTTCTACTGGCAAATCCATGATATTGATTTGTTCCATTAAAGCTGCAACTGCAAAACCATAGCTTGCATACAGGCGAACGGTCGGTTTAATATCAGAAGTGCTTTTACGGAGTTCACGTTCCAATTCTGAAGATAGACTTTCCAATGTGGGGGAGAGGCGTGCAGCAATACGTCTGTCAGCCCATAAAAGTGTTGTCCCAAGTTTGGTAAGTGTTGTGCCACGACCGCGATGTTTTTGAAGTAAAGGGGCTCCAAAAATATTTTCTGCTTCACGGAGCAATCCCCAAGCATGCCTATAAGATAAACCCAGACTCTTTGCAGCTTGTAAAATGGCGCCTTTTGAATGGATGACAGTTAGCAGTTGCAAGAGCAACGCTGTATCCATAGGAGATTGTTTGCCAAAGGCAATATGCCAGTGAGGATCAATAGAAACTTTATACATGCTGCATTGTAACCGAAATCTTGAGAAATTATGCAAAAAATTGCCTATAGCAGATAAAAAAATGCGGTGTTATCATATTCAAATCGCGAAAAATTTTTTTTAGAATATGCGTTTTTGCGTATGTTGTAAGTTTATTTTTTAAGTCCTAGGAGAGTAATAGTATGGCTGGTGGTTTAAAATTCCTGAATAAGGAATACACTATTGCAGGGGAAGGATTTAATCGCTGGTTGGTTCCAACATCAGCGTTGATGATCCACCTTTGCGTTGGTATGGGTTATGGTATGTCAGTGTTCTGGCTTCCAATGTCCCGTTTGATTGGGGTTCAGCAAGGTCTTAATAAATCGTTAGAATGTCCTGCTGATATAAGTTTCTTTGGTCAACTATTCACCACCACTTGTGACTGGAAAGTGGTGATGTGTAGTGTTATTTTCGGTATCCTGTTTTTCATGTTGGGTACCACAACCGCTATTTTGGGTAACTGGTTGGAACACGTTGGTCCACGTAAATGCGGCTTGGCTTCCTGTGTTTGCTTCTGCTTCTTCTTTTTCATGTTGGCAGTATCAACATACTTCCATCAATTATGGCTTGCTTGGATTTCAGCGGTTATTGGTGGTATCGGTTTAGGATTGGGTTACATTACACCTGTATCAACACTGATTAAGTGGTTCCCTGACCGTGTCGGTATGGCAACAGGTATGGCAGTTGGTGGTTTTGGTGGTGGTGCTATGGTTGGTGCTCCACTGGCTCAAAAACTGATTGGTTTCTTTGCAACTCCTACTTCTGTTGGTTTGTGGCAAACTTTCTTTGTTATGGCATGTATCTACACTGTCATGATGCTTTTGGGTTGTTTTACCATCAGAGTTGCTCCATCAGGATTTAAACCTGCAGGTTGGGAACCAAAAAATACCGGTAACATGGTTGACGATGGTCATGGTGGCTTGATTGAAGCATCTAGCTTTAACGTAACCACAAGTAGAGCTGTTAGAACACCACAATTCTGGTTCTGCTGGTTCATGTTGTTCTTGAACATTGCTGCTGGTATTGGTGTTTTGGCAATGGCTTCTCCACTTCTTCAAGAGGTATTCGCTGGTAACCTGATTGGTATGCCTGGTGTTCCTTTTGACCAATTAAATGATGCGCAAAGAGGTCAAGTTGCGATGATCGCAGCAGGTTTCACCGGTTTGCTCTCCCTGTTTAACATCGGTGGTCGTGTTGTTTGGGCTTCCTTGTCCGATAAATTGGGTCGTAAAGTTGTATATTTCATTTATTCTATTGTTGGCGCAGTTCTTTACGCATCCATTCCGACATTTGCATCTTCATTGAATCTGATTTTGTTCTTGTGTGCAGTATGTCTGTGTATCTCTTTCTACGGTGGTGGCTTCTCAACAATTCCTGCTTATCTGGCTGACCTTTTTGGTACCCAGTTCGTTGGTGCAATTCACGGTCGTTTGTTAACAGCATGGTCTACAGCAGGTTTGCTGTCTCCATTATTGATTAACATTATTCGTGACGTACAATTGAATGCTGGTGTTGCAAGAGCACAAGCTTACTCCGTAACACTGTACATCATGGCCTGCTTCTTGGTTGCTGAAGCTGTCTTTGTTGTTCTGATCCGTCCAGTTCACAGTAAACACTATATGACTGAGGAAGAACTCAAAGCTGTTAAGGCAGAACTTGAAGGTAAGATCGAGGCAGCACAAGAGTCTGGTGTTATTCCACCTGCAAAACCAACTTCTATGGGAAGCTTAGTAATTTGCTGGGCAATTGTTGGTATTCCTCTGCTTTGGGGTATTTACCAAGTTGCACTGCAGACAGCTAAGATGTTTGCATAATTAGTTGGTCGCTTTAAAATATTAGCCCACATGTGCGAAAGCCATGTGGGCTTTTTATTAAATGGTCGCGTAAGAATATTCACAGCGAATATCATTAACACGGTAAAATACACAATTTATTTATTTTTCTGATTCTAGACATGACAGTAAGAACTCGTTTTGCTCCAAGTCCAACCGGTTTCCTGCATTTGGGGGGTGCGCGTACAGCGCTTTTTTCTTGGGCGTATGCCAGACATTATGGTGGTCAATTCATTCTTAGGATTGAAGATACTGATGTAGAGCGTTCTACTCCTGAAGCAGTTCAAGCCATATTGGATGGCATGAAATGGTTAGGTTTAGACCATGATGAAGGTCCTTTTTATCAAATGCAACATATGAAGCGGTATCGCGAAGTAATTGAGCAAATGTTAAAGGATGGAACGGCTTATTATTGCTATTGTTCGCAAGAAGAGCTTGAAGCAATGCGTGAGAAGCAACGTGCAGCTGGTGAACATATTCGTTATGATGGCACCTGGCGCCCTGAACCAGGAAAGGTGTTGCCTCCTATACCTGAAGGGAGAAAACCCGTTGTTCGTTTTAAAAATCCATCAGATGGAGTTGTTACTTGGGATGATCAGGTCAAAGGAACCATTACTATATCCAATCAAGAATTGGATGATTTGATTATTGCCAGACAAGATGGTACACCTACTTATAATTTTTGCGTTGTTGTGGATGATTGGGATATGCGTATTACACATGTTATCCGTGGG
>CAZAIY010000130.1:0-4207 GCA_964485295.1 uncultured Oxalobacter sp.
CCTGAGATAGTCATACGAGAAACTATAAGTATCTTTTTAAAATCATGCAACTTTTTTATTTAAACCGATCTTTTTTACAACAGATTTATTTTCCGGTTATTCTACCCTGAATTTAAATCGGCTGCTTCATGCTCGTCTTCTTTTGTCTGAACGATACTGACCGGTTTGCCTTTAATTTTAAACCAGATATAAACCAGATATCCCGATAAACCATACAAAATAAAAAGACCGAACAAAACTTTGGGTGGATCAAAGGAAATCGTGACAACAATCAATACCAGAATAAAAACCGCAATAAAAGGAACCGACTGGCGCACATTCATTGCCTTAAAACTGTAAAAAGGCAGATTGGTCACCATCGACAGACCGGCAATCAAAGTAATTGACCAGCAGACCCAGTAAAAGTCACCTCCGAAAAAACCGAAATCTTCCATGAGCCAGATAAATCCTGCCACAATAGCGGCAGCAGCAGGACTGGGCAGTCCCTGGAAAAATCTTTTATCCACAATTGCAATATTCGTATTGAATCGTGCCAAACGCAAAGCGGCACAGGCACAATAGATAAAGGCGGCAATCCAGCCTATTCTTCCCATCCCTTTTAAAGACCACTCATAGGCAACCAGCGCAGGTGCAACACCAAAAGTGACCATATCGGAAAGACTGTCAAGCTGGGCGCCAAATTCACTTTGTGTTCGGGTCAAGCGGGCAACCCTGCCGTCCATACTATCCAAAATCATCCCAATGAAAATGGCAACGGTAGATTGTTTAAAGTCCAGAATTAACGACATGACAATCGCATAGAATCCGCAAAACAGTGCGGAAATGGTGATCATATTTGGCAGGAGATAAATTCCTTTTCTACGCGGCTTTAATGATTTCATTATTGACCCTCAAGGAATTGTTCCGGCAATAAAACAGATTGGCAGATTTTGTAAAAATGCTTCATGGTATATCCACAAATTAACTATTTTCCGTATTTCATTTTAGTCAATTTGACTGAAACTCAGCAAGAATGGTCTCTGTTGCATAAACCTTATCTCCAACTGTTACTTTGGGTTGAGCCGTAACAGGAAGATAGACATCCACACGTGAACCAAAACGAATAAAACCAAAACGCTGCCCTGACTTTAACATATCCCCTTTTCCGACATAACATAAGATACGTCGGGCAATAAGGCCGGCAACCTGAACACAGGTGACCATTTCTCCATTATCTGCCTTGATCAGCACGGCATTTCGTTCATTCTCCAAAGAAGCCTTGTCCAAATCCGCATTAACAAATTTTCCTGGAAAATAGTTGACTTCTGTTACTTCGCCATTAACAGGGGCACGATTGGAATGCACATTAAACACATTCATAAAAACACTGATTTTTAATGCTTCCCGTTTGCCAAAAACATCCTCTGTTTTTTCAACAACAACAATTCTGCCGTCTGCCGGTGCCAAAACCGCATTGACATTATCGGGAACCGTTCTCCCCGGATCCCTAAAAAACTGCAAAATAAAGACAGTAATCACCCAAAGTGGTATGGACCAAAGGCCCCACAAATAAGTCACAACAAGAGAAACGATAAAAGACAACCCTAAATAAGGCCAGCCTTCACGAGCAATGATGGGATGTGGATAATTTTTCAAAGCATTTCCAAATTAACTGTTTTATTCATTATCTTACCAATTAGTTGGGCTTTTGTTTCATTTTATTCCAAATTAATGCCACCTTTTTTATGAACTTCTATTGAAAACATAAAAAACAGTCCCATTTAATGATGAAGAAATATCACTTGCATACCATATAAAACCGGAAAAATCCTGTTTGTATTTTGTTTCGGCTCAAACTGAGCCATGTATAAATAGCTAAAAATACTTTGTGTGCTGCAGAAATGACATGATATGCCCATCTCCTATAGGGAAGTCATTCTGCCATAGCATCAATTCAAATAAAACGGACTTTAATGAACTTGACATAAATGAACCATGACATTACGTGATCCATCAAGGCCTATGTGGGTGCATGCGTTGCAAATGCTTGAAAAAGCGGACAGATTGCATCGTCAGTTTTTTCAGCTTCGAAAAAGCACACAACAGGGTCCAACCTGGGAACCTCCTGTCGATATTTTTGAGACAAAAAAAGAGTTCCATATCTGGATAGCTTTGCCGGGTGTTTCACCAGACAATATCCGTATTTTGATAGAAAAGGATACGATAACCATTATTGGAGAACGTCCTTTAGTCGCAGAAAAACGAACGGCAATAAGACGAATGGAAATTCCCCATGGACGCTTTGAGAGAAAAATCAGGTTGGAAAGTGGTCATATAGAAATTCAGGAAAACACTTTGGTTAACGGCTGTCTCAAGCTGGTTCTAAAAAAAATCGATTACAGGTAAACCATGAGCAACCCTTTTAATATTTTTTCACTGTCCAATGGTTCTGATACCAATCTTTCAGGACCAATAGCCACTGAAAAAGCATCCGATGAAAAACGGGATATTCCGACTATTCCGGAAAATGCACTTATTCTGTTGCCCGTACGCAATATTGTCCTTTTTCCCGGCATGGTCGTTCCCATTCATATCGGACGGGACAGTTCCATATTGGCGGCTCAGGCAGCCATTAAAAATGATCGCCAGATAGGGATTATTCTGCAAAAAAATCCGGATGATGATGTTCCGACAAAACTGGAACAACTCCATTCTGTTGGAACCTTATCCAATATACTGCGCTACGTTACGACCCCATCCGAGTCCCATCATATCGTCTGCCAGGGTGAAGGACGCTTTCATATCAAAAAAATGCTTGAAGGTTATCCTTTTCTCGTCGCAGAAATCGATCGGTTTCCTGAAACGAATGAAAAAGACATTCAAATTGAAGGACGCATGGTTCAGTTAAAGCAACGTGCCGTTGAAATCCTGCAGCTGATTCCGGATGTCCCCCAGGAAATAGCCGATTCGATGTTAAGCATTTCTTCCCCGGAACTGCTCTCCGATCTTCTGACAGGATTAATTGATGTCAGCCCGCAGGAAAAACAGGCCATACTGGAAATGCCTGCTCTGAAAAAGCGGATCGATAATGTGCTGAAAATGCTCAATTACCGGCTGGAAGTACTTCGTATTTCCCGTGATATCGATAAAAAGACCCAGGAACGGATTGGAGACAGGCAACGGGAAGCCCTTCTCCGAGAACAGCTAAAAACCATCCAGAGTCAGCTAGGAGACAATGATCTTGAACATTCCGAGCTCAATGACATGGAAAAAGCCATCCTGAAAGCCAAAATGCCTCAGGAAACGGAAACCCATGCCAAAAAAGAACTGAATCGCCTTAAAAACATGTCTGAAGCGGCAGGGGAGTATTCCATGCTACGGACCTATCTGGAATGGCTAACAGAGCTTCCCTGGTCCGTTTCCAGCCATGAACAAACGGATATTTCCAAAGCACGCAAACAACTGGACAAGGATCATTTCGGTCTGGAAAAAATCAAGCGGCGGATTCTGGAATTTCTGGCCGTACATAAACTGAATCCAAAAGGAAAGAGTCCTCTTTTATGTCTTGTGGGACCTCCCGGAGTAGGCAAGACCTCATTGGGGCAAAGTATTGCCAAAGCCATCGGACGGAAATTTGTTCGTGTCAGTATGGGAGGCGTACATGATGAAGCGGAAATACGAGGCCATCGCAGAACGTACCTTGGGGCCTTGCCCGGAAATATCATTCAGGCCATTCGTCGTGCAGGGACAAACAATTGCGTGATGTTATTGGATGAAGTGGATAAACTGGGATCAGGTGTGCATGGCGATCCTGCTGCCGCCTTACTGGAAGTTTTGGATCCGGAACAAAATAATACTTTCCGGGACAACTATCTTTCCGTTCCATTCGATCTTTCCAATATCATGTTTATCTGCACGGCCAACATGCCCGATACCATTCCGGGGCCTTTAAAAGACCGTATGGAAATCATTGAATTGCCCGGATACACGGAAGAGGAAAAAGCGCAAATTGCAGAACGTTATCTGATCAAACGGCAAATAGAAGCAAACGGACTTACCCAAAAACAATGCCGGATCAGAAAACGCGCCATTCACGAAATCATCAATAATTACACCCGTGAAGCCGGCGTTCGCAATCTGGAACGCGAAATCGGCAGCATCTGTCGCAATATCGCTGTGCGTATTGCGGAAAACACGGTGGAAAGCGTCAAAATTGATGTTTCGGAAG
>CAZAIY010000131.1:0-4154 GCA_964485295.1 uncultured Oxalobacter sp.
TAAAACGGTCTTTACCTAATTGGTAACGACCGTTTTTTCAGGGTTTTCAGTCATTTTGATTTGTTCTTTCATAAGCCAGGACTCCGGCAATCCATCCGACTTCATCCATTCTATTGAAAATTTTGTCCGTACCCCGTCTCCGAAAACGGCATATTCATCACCTGTAAACCTGCTGTTACCTATCAGAATGGCTATGATTCAGACAAAAATTTCAAAAAACTGATTTATAGAAGCACCCTCAATTGCAAAGTTACCCGATCCGAATGCGCTACACCAATAACATTTTCGTCATCTTCAACACCGATATATAATATGCCACCATTTGTATTGGCAAAAGCAACAACTTCCCTGCAGATGTCTTTAACCACTTCCGGTTGAAATTCCACCTTATCGCTCTCAATAAATTTCATAAGACATCTCCCTGTTTCCAGTCATTCCTCCAATCATTCCAATCAGGTTTTGATTGGAGTGATTTGAAACGGGCTCAATTGGAACTTTACTATTCAAAACTGCCTTTAGTACCCCTAAAACCGTTCCTGTCACTAGGTATACAACTGTTTTTCTTATTGTTTAACAATCATTCGGACGGGAAAGCGTATAAAATAAAGAAAATGGCAAACCATCTTAAAACATGGCCTTTTCAACTAAAATAAGTTCCCTAACTATTTGGATGGAGACATGAAAAATGGATAAGAAAAAGATTTTTGAAGATTTGTATTCCAATATCAACCAGATGATTAACAACTCTCCGGTAAAGGATATCGAAAAAAACATTCGTGCTCTTATCACCCAGGCATTTTCCAAGCTCGACCTGATTACACGCGAGGAATTTGACGTGCAGGCAACAATGATTGCCCAGCTTCAGGAACAGGTCAACCTGCTTCAAACCCGTCTGGAAAATCTGGCAAAAACAGATACCCCATCGAATGAATAACCTGTTTACCCTTTCCAACTGGTGTATCTACTCCGGCAAGAGTGTTCCTGTTTGGAGTAGATACAAATAAATTTCTTTTCATCTTGGAGAAAAATCTTCCGGATAACCCTAAAACTGTATTAATGGAGACAACAAATTATGCTGGTTATATTCAAATCCAAAGCTGCCGGAAATCTTTACATGTTTGAAGAAAATGCCCGGCAAATTCTGGATCTTTTTGGAAAGGATGTTAGCCAGGGCATTATTACGGTAGCAGAACTGGATAATGCCATCCGTATTCTGGAAGAGGAAATCGCACAGAAAAAAATACAGGAACGCCAGGAAAGGGAAGAGCAGGAAGCCGAAGAAAGACGACTGCAGGAAGAAGAGGAAAATAAGGATCCGTTTGAAGAGGAAGAGGAAGAGGAAGAGGAGGAGAAAGACCCTTTTGAAAAAAAACAGCCTCCTCCCAAAAAAGAAATCCCGGGGCCCTTCTCCGCCAGAGCCTATCCGTTCCTGCAAATGTTATACAGAGCTCAAAAAAAAGAACGGGATATTGTCTGGGGAGTCTAGCATCCTGTACATCTGATAGAAAAATCAAAAATCAGGTTGTACTTTATTGTGTTTTATATTATTTTTCTGTTCCATCAATCTTTAATTTTTTGCATCAAGGCATATTGTTGTTTCCCATGAAAATCCAAACAGAAAAAGTCGTACCACAAAAAAAATATTCCTTCTGGCTCAGCTTTCTCATGCTTTCTTTGGCTGTTTTGCTGCTTGCCGGCTGTGCCAGACCCAATGAAGACAATGTAAAGGAATTGCTGTCTAAAACATACCAGTGCAAATGGCTTGAACTGGGTTCCTACGAAAGAGTGGAATCCCTGCCCGGCATCTGGAGTTATGTTCTTCGCTACAAATTCGACTTGAATTTTGTAAATGGGGATAGAGGTGCACAGCAGTTCATGCAGGGCATGTACAACACAACGCCAGGTGTTACCGACTGGCAAAAGGTCTTTGAAAACTCAAAAGCGCATGCCTACATTCGGGAAAACTGCTCGTTGCCGGCACAAAAAGTGATTGAGCAAGTTGCCATTCACACCTATATTCAGCTGCAGGATAAAAAAACAAACACTGTCCGGATCCCCAGAACGATTCACATTAATGGCTGGGCGGAAATGACCCCTGGAAGAGGTGGCTGGAATATGGATATGAGACGGGATAAAGTGGATCCCGATTTCGTGCTGACAGATCCGATTTCCGAAAAAATCATCACGGCCAAAAAATAGTCCTTTTTCCCTTTAAAGCGGTATTGCAGCTGCAATACCGCTTTAAAGTCTTTCACTGCAGTCAAATAAAACCCAATCAGAGGGCACTTCCAGATTACCCATAATCAGAACCTTAAAGAGTTCCCCCATTTCTGCCGGAGACAAGAGCATCTGCATTTTTTGGGCTTCCTGCAAATAGGATGGGGATTCCTTCTGAAAAACCTGAAGCAGATGATCGGTTATCCCATTAGCCAGAAGAAATTTGGCCTGGGTGGCGTACAAAAGGACAGCCATTTCGTATTCGGAAGCACTATTGGCTATCATCGTAAAATCGACATGGGCGGTCATATCCTGCAGACCAATATGCAAAAACGGATCGGCATGCACATGATGCCGATAATATGCCAAAAAGGTACCTTTATTTCTTTGTGGCAAATAATATTCCCGGGCAGGATATCCGTAATCAATCAGAATGGCCGCGCTTTTTTTTCCTGCCTTTTGCATTTTTGCCAGGGAACGGATAAATGCGCCGGCATAAGGATGCACTTCCGTGATATAGCCTTCCGGCAGGGTGTTTTCATTCGGAATCTGGTACCGGATCTGTTCTTTTACATGACTGTTAACCGGTCTTTCCCTTATTACCCATTTTTCATCAATAATCCCTACACCGAGTTCATGCCATTGCCCCTCTTTTTTGATAATACGGCAAACCGGCATGGCATCCAAAACCTCATTTCCCAAAATAACACCGGTAAATGTTTCCAAAAGAGAATCCAGCCAGCGAACCCGGGAAAAGGATTTCAGGGTTTCTTTCTGGATACTTTTCATGCCACCCGATACATCCAAAATGTCATAACGGCATGTGTCGTACCCCAATCGCCTTAATCCGGTCAAAACATCATGTGCAAGTCGCCCCGTTCCTGCGCCGACTTCCAGAATATGAAATGCCGACTGCTGCAAAAAAGGCAATATTGCTCGGGCAAGCGTTATTCCAAATAACGATGAAATTTCGGGAGCGGTAACAAAATCACCCCTTTTTCCCATTTTTCTGGCGCCAACGCTGTAATAACCCAACCCCGGCTCATATAGCGCCATTTCCATATAGCGCGAAAAGGATATCCATCCTCCATTCCGAAAAATTTCCGTCTGGATTTTTTGCTGCAGCTTTTTCGATATGGCAAGTTCTTCTTCGGAGGGCTCGGGCAATTTCATATCAATATTTTATGTAACGAATGGAAATAACAGTATAACCTCCTGCTTTTTTCCTCCATAATAGAAAAACGGCATGGATTTATTCAGCCTGGCGTAAAATAATCAAAAATTGTTTTCAGACCGTTTTTATCGTTTCGAAATTATTTAAATCATTACAGAAACTATGCAAACTCTCCTTCACCCTCGTTTGAGCGATTGCCGCCGTATTTTTCTTCGCAACTGTGAACTGTCTGCGCGAATCGGGTCGCACGACCGTGAAAAAAAGGCACCGCAGCGTCTTATCTTCAACGTGGATCTGTATGTCCCTCTTGCCATTTCGACCCCTGTCAATGACGAATTGAAAGAAGTTGTCGATTATTCATTTATCAGGGACGCCATTGATCATCTTCTTTCCCGGGGTCATATCAATCTGCAGGAAACCATCTGCGATGAACTCGCCCGTTTATTGCTGGCCCATCCCAACATTCGTGCCGTTCGGGTATCGACAGAAAAACCGGATATTTATGACAATGCGGAAAGCATTGGTGTTGAAGTTTTTCACATCAAACCTGAAAAAGCATAACGATCCTGACCAAAATGACAAAAGCCCTGACCCGACGACAATACAAAAAAACCGGGTTTGAAAACAATAAACTGAAAAAACGCCTTTGCCGTCAGGTGGGTCAGGCTATTGGCGACTTCAGTATGATAGAAGAAGGCGACAAGGTCATGGTGTGTCTGTCCGGCGGAAAAGACAGCTTTTGTCTGCTTGATATTTTGCTGAC
>CAZAIY010000132.1:0-4133 GCA_964485295.1 uncultured Oxalobacter sp.
CATGTTTTCGTTATCCGCCATTTCAAATATATCCTTGTCCACATGGCCCTGGTTAAAAATTCTCGGAATTTCCTGGGGGATTTACATTATTGGACTGGCAATCTGGATTACCCTGCAAAAACGTGCTCCCATTTCTACACTAGGCTGGATAATCTGTCTGGCTTTCATTCCTTATCTGGGATTTGCCATTTACCATTTCGTTGGCCCACAAAAATTAAAGCGTCAACATTATCGCCGTTTATTGGCCAAGACAGCTTTGCAAGAACAAAGTCACCTTCTGCGTTTGCATGAACAGTCCATGTTAAATGGTGTAGCACCATCCGAAACCCTGCTACAATTGGCCCGCCTGGTTAACCGTGGATCAGGTTTTCCCGTGACTACAGCAACATCCATAGAATTACTGGTTGATGGTGCGGCGACTTACGATGCTATTTTTGATGCCATCAAAAAAGCAAAACATCATATTCATTTGGAATATTACATTTTTGAACCCGATAAGATCGGAACAGCTCTTCGTGACCTTTTGGTTAAAAAAGCAAAAGAAGGCGTTACTGTACGTCTTTTGGTAGATGGTATTGGATCATCCCGCCTGAAACAGCAATTTATTGCGCCACTATTGGCAGCCAAAGGCGAATTCTCCTTTTTCCATAATTTACATGTTTCAGAAATTATTCATCCCCTCCTGAATTTGAGAACCCATAGAAAAATTGTCATTTGTGATGGAAAAACCGGTTTTACCGGCGGGTTAAACATTACCGATGAGGAAGATGAACGTACCAACGCCAATGCCTACCATGATATTCACATCAAGTTGACCGGTAATGCCGTTCATTCCCTACAACTCATTTTTTTGGAAGACTGGTTATACGCAACTCGGCAGATTATTTTTCCCAACATGGAGGCCTATTTTCCTTTCTTGTCTTCCGGGGATTATCCGGTACAGATTCTTTCCTCGGGGCCGGATAATGAATGGGAAATTATTCACCGGCTTAATCTGGGCGCAATTCATTCTGCCAAAGAAAGAGTTTGGCTGACAACCCCTTACTTTGTTCCGACCGAATCCACTCTTTTTGCCCTCACCTCTGCCGCTTTAAGGGGTCTGGATGTCCGTATTCTAGTTCCTCGCGTCAGTGACTCAAAACTGGTTACGGCTGCTGCCCGTTCCTATTTTGATGAACTTATCCATGCCGGAGCCAGGATATGGGAATATACTGACCGGATGCTTCACTCCAAAACCATGGTCGTTGATAAAAACTTTTGCCTGATTGGAACAGCCAATTTTGATTCCCGAAGTTTTCGTTTGAATTTCGAGGTTTGTGCCGCCATGTATGGTTTTGCCATGAATCGGAAGCTTGCCGAGCAATTTGAAATGGATCTGCTTTCGGCAAAAGCCGTCTCCCCGGAAAGAAAACTTCACTTTTCGGAAAAACTGTTTGAAGCAACTGCCCGACTTTTTTCGCCTTTACTATAAAAAAAGCGCCACTTTGTGGCGCCATGGAAGTTTTCGTGCACTTACACTTATCTTCTATTTATACAAATTCGCTAAAGCCCGGGCAGCGGATTCAGGATCATCAACCATATAAACACTGCTGATAACCGAAATCATGTCAACACCCTGTTGAACAAGCGGCACAGCATTTTCAAGCGTAATACCGCCAATTGCGCAACTTGGCATATTCGATAATTCTTTTTTTGCGTCACTCACAATCGTCACCGGTGTGGTAACAGCATATTTTTTGATACGGGAAGGATAAAACCCGCCAAATGCCACATAGCTGGCACCTTCTTTTTGTGCCTTGCGAGCCAACTCCATTTCACCATAACAGGAAGCACCGACAATCTTGTTCGGGCCGACTTTATTTCGTACACTCGCAACGGATTCATCCATACCACCCACATGAATCCCGTCAGCATCAAGCTCGATGCATAAATCAACATAATCGTTAATGATAAACGGCACGTTATATTGCCTGCATAGTTTCTGCAAGGCCATTGCCTGTTCATGCAACTGTTTTTCTTTTGCCGTTTTATGGCGGTACTGCACTATGGCTGCACCGCCCTTTAATGCCTTTTCCGTTACCTCCAACAGTTTTTCTGTATCATCCCAATCCGGGGTAACGATATAAAGTCCCCTTAATGCATTCATCTTTTTTACCTTTTATCAGTCTTTTCCAATTTGACCCAGATTCGTATGACGGTTGGGGATGCGCTGGCCTTCCGTAATGGCATAAGATGATGCCAATATTTTCTGGCAGATTGCCTGTCCCTTATCCAACGATTCTTCCATATCAAGATTTTGTGCCAGAAATCCTGCCAACAGGGATGCCAAAGTACAACCACTGCCATGAAAGGAACCTTCCAGACGACTCCAGGTCCAACTTTTGGTTTTTGCTGCAGAAAACCAGTAATTGGTTACCACATCCTTATCATTACCATGTCCTCCTTTTATCAGCACATGATGACATCCCATTTCCAAAAGATTTTTTGCCTGATCTTCAATTGAAGTCTTATTCGGACTCAAACGCGCCGCTTCGGGCATATTGGGTGTGACCAAAGTTGCCAGCGGGATCAACGGTGCCAAAACATATTCCGCACGCCCTTCAGTCAAAAGATCACCTTGCCCGCTTCCCAATACCGTATCAAGTACCACAGGTAAAAGAGGCTGTTTTTTTCGCAATTGAACAATGAGAGAAGCCAAAACATCGGCATTTTCCCTGTTTCCAATAGCTCCAATTTTTATGGCAGCAACAGGTATTTTTTCGATCAGGGTATCTGCCTGATATTTCCATATTGCAGGATCCACCGGATTAACGGCAAATACTCTGTCATTGTCTTGCACTGTCAGTGCCGTTGCAATGGGTAACGCATGGGAACCTACTGCACCAACAGCTTCAATATCAGCCTGAATTCCGGCTCCTCCACTGCAATCCAATCCGGCAAAAACCATCACACACGGTCTTACAGGAGGAAGCAGTATTTCATTCATATCCGTTGACTTTTCCATCAGACTACCCGTCCAGTCATGGGTGAAGAAGGAGATGCTTCAAAACGCTTGGGAATTCTTCCCGCAAGATAAGCATCGCGACCCGCCTGAATGGCCAACTTCATTGCGCGTGCCATGCGAATCGGATCTTTTGCTCCGGCAATCGCTGTATTCATCAGCACACCATCACAACCCAATTCCATTGCAATGGTGGCATCAGAAGCCGTACCGACACCGGCATCAACAATAACAGGGACATTGGCCTGTTCAATGATCAATGACAAATTCCAGGGATTCAAAATACCCATACCCGAGCCAATCAATGATGCCAAAGGCATGACGGCACAGCAGCCGATATCTTCCAGCATTTTGGCCTGAATAGGGTCATCACTGCAGTAGACCATCACATCAAAGCCGTCTTTAACCAGTATCTCTGCTGCCTTTAAGGTTTCCGGCATATTCGGGAAAAGTGTTTTTTCATCCCCCAATACTTCCAGTTTGACCAATTTATGCCCATTTAACAGCTCACGGGCAAGCTGCAAAGTATAAACGGCATCTTCCGCGTTATAGCATCCTGCCGTATTAGGAAGAATGGTATATTTTGTCGGGGGTACCACATCCAGCAAATTGGGTTCATTCGGATTCTGACCGATATTGACCCGTCTGATGGCAACCGTAATAATTTCCGAACCACTTGCTTCTGTTGCCACTTTGGTCTGTTCCAAATCACGATACTTTCCACTGCCGACTAAAAGACGCGAACGATAATCCTTGCCGGCAATCGTTAAAATATGATCCTTATTCATGCTTTTCTCCCTTGGCTTGGTTTACTTAAGAATAAATCCTGTACTCAAAGGTTTGATATGGGTTAACCGCCACCGATTGCCCTAACTATATCAACCCTGTCATTAGCTTCTAACTTTCGCTCAATCCATTTCTGTTTTGTTACGACCTGACGATTAACCGCCACTGCCAATGTTTGTCCCTGCAACTGCAATGAATCGATTAAATCCTGCAAACTGCAGTTTCTGGCTATCTGATGAGCTTCTCCATTTAATTCAATTTTTATTGTCATAACCTATTGCCTGTGATAGATTTCAGATCCCAATTTAACAAATTCATTTGATCTTTCCTGCAAGCCTTCTTTTAT
>CAZAIY010000133.1:0-4096 GCA_964485295.1 uncultured Oxalobacter sp.
ATGATTTTATTTCTTGATTAATTTGCCGGTTTTATTGTCAAAGCTGTTTTTTCTATTTTTGTTTGGAATATAAAAATAGGGTATCACCTGATGCATTTTCAATTATTTTGATTTAAAACCACTTTGGTGATTATCAATTTTATTGAAATAAAACAATTGATTTTAAAAAATCATTGAAAATATAATCAGTCTTTCAGTGAAAAACGGATGGCCTGGGTATGCCAGATGGCAACAGGGGTATCGCCATTCTTTGCGGGAATGTATCGCCATTTCTTTACCGCTTCCAGGGCGGCATTATCCAGTCGGGGATAGCCACTCGATTTTTTGATACGAATTTTGTCAACCATTCCGGAAGAAAGGATATAAACGGAAAGAATGACTGTTCCTTCCTCACCCATGCGACGGGAAGCCAGTGGATAGGGCGGTTTGGGGTTACTGGCATGGCCGGCATCAATATGAGGGGAGAAAAAGGCACCTGAGGATGAATCCCCGCTTTTGACGCCAGACGGACCGGAAGCTTTATGGGCGCTTTCTGAATCGGATGACGGCGTATTTTTTCCATTGGAAAGGGGCGTTTTTTCATTTGCCCGGGAATCCTTTTTGTTATCCAGGGTGTTTGACGGGACGGATCCGTTTGATCTTGCCGGATTTTTGGGTGCATGCAGGCCCGGATTTTGCCGGGAGTCCGTTTTTGCACCGTTTTTGGCTGATGAAGCGGGAGAGATCAGTACCCCCGTAATAGGAGGCGTATTAAAAGACAAATGCGTTGTATTGCCGGTAAGAAGGCAGGCAAACAAAGCGGCATGAATCAGTAAAACAAGGATCAGTACCGGCCAGGAAAAGGCATTTTTCGTGGGAAAAGAGCGATTCTGAAATGGCAGCAAAACAGACATTTATCTTTTCCCATTTTGGTGTCTCACATCATAATCAATGTGGTCTTTTTTCTTCTCCAATCAGGTGCAGGGAATCCTGGACTCTTTGATTGGCCGCATGCCAGCGTATGATCATGAACATTACGATGGCAACAAAGCTGCCAAAAAGAACAATGATCAGGTGGATGTTCAATTCCAGCATGATCATGAAACCGTACAGCATCAACATGGATAGAATGGAGAGGTTTTCGTTGAAGTTTTGTACAGCGATGGAATGGCCGGCAGAAAGCAGAACGTGACCGCGATGCTGCAAAAGGGCATTCATTGGGACAACGAAAAATCCCGCCAGTGCGCCGATTAAAATCAGAAGCGGGTAGGCCAGCCAGATGGAGCTGACAAAAGTCATGCTCATGACAACGATACCCATGATTACCCCTAACCAGATCACATTCAGTGATTTTTTAAGCGGAACAATGCGTGCGGCGCCAATGGCACCGAGTGTGATGCCGATTGCACAGACACCCTGCAGGATGGCGGCCTTGTCCAGTGTCAGGCCGATTGAATCCTGGGCCCATTTCAAAACAATAAACTGCAGTGTTGCACCGGCACCCCAAAAGAGGGTGGTCACAGCAAGGGAAATCTGTCCGAGTTTGTCTTTCCAGAGTGTTGTAAAGCTGCGGAAGAAATTTCTGAATAGCAGAATCGGGTTTTTAGGCTGTTTTTCGTATCTGGCGCCGGTATCCGGAATTCTCAGGTTGAAAAGCGCGGCCAGTCCATAAATGACCATCACAACGCAAAGGGAAGCGGTTGAGGTCGAGCCTGCAAACGGGAAAATATTTTCCAAAAGCCAGGCAGATACACCGGCATTGATAATGGTACCGCCAATGACGGTTCCCATAATAATGGATCCCACGGTCAGCCCCTCAATCCAGCCATTTGCCATGACCAGTTTTTCAGCCGGCAAAAGTTCTGTCAGGATGCCGTATTTTGCCGGGGAATAGGCGGCAGCGCCCACGCCAACGATGGGATAGGCCAAAAGGGGATGCACACCGACAAAAAACAGGGAACAGCCAAAAATTTTCAATGTATTGGTCATGAACATGACGCGACCTTTGGGAAAGGAATCCGCAAAAGCACCCACAAAAGCAGCCAAAAGGACGTACGAAAAAACGAAAACCTGCCTGAGCATGGGAGTCATCCAGTCCGGTGCATTCATATGCGCCAGAAAGGAAATGGCAACAAGCAATAAAGCGTTATCTGCAAGCGAAGAAAAAAACTCCGCTACCATAATGGCATAAAAACCGCGATTCATGATTTTTGGTCTGTAATAAAAAGCAGCTGACTTTATAACATGAAAAAGGATCAATAAAGAAATTTTTTTGTATGGAAAAGACAGAGATTTATTCCATGCTAGAGTAAAATGAAGAAAATTATTCTGTCATCAACCCAATATTTTTTCATCTGAATTTTCAGCTATGGCCAGACCACTTACTGCTTACATTGATATTGCTGCCATGCAGCACAATTTTTCTGTTGCCCGTACACATGCGCCTCGTTCAAAGATTTGGGCGGTTGTCAAAGCCAATGGTTATGGTCATGGACTGGAACGCTGTGCAAGAGCGTTTGTCGATGCGGACGGATATGCGTTAACGGAAATTGAAGCTGCCGTTCATTTGCGTGAACTGGGTTACAAAAAACCCATATTGCTTCTCGAAGGTTTCTTCAGTGAGAATGAGCTGCCTATTATTGCCCATTATGATCTGGATTTTGCCGTTCACTCCGAAGAACAGATAGCCATGCTGGAAAGCAAAATTGGTGCGCCTCGCCTGAAGGTTCATCTTAAAATGAATACGGGCATGAATCGTCTGGGTTTTGTGCCGAAAGATTTCCGTCAGGCTTATGAACGTCTTAAAGCGTTGAATTCGGTGAGATCGGTTTTTCTTATGACGCATATGGCCAATGCGGAGATAATAGGGCATCCGAAATTGGATATTGGCGATCAAATGCGCCGGTTTGAAGAAGGTGCCAAAGGAATTGATGAATTAAGAAATCTTTCAAACTCGGCAACGATTTTGCTGCATCCGGAAGTCTTTTCCAATTATGTACGTCCCGGCATCATGTTGTATGGGGGTACGCCAGGAGGCAAATCAGCAGAAGAATTTGGTTTGAAACCGGCCATGACATTAACCAGTGAGATTATCCAGATTTCAAATATTGATAAGGGAGAAGCCATCGGTTACGGCAGTCATTTTGTCGCGCCTCATCCAATGCGAATTGGTGTTGTCGCCTGCGGTTATGCGGATGGCTATCCGCGGTGCGCGCCGGAAGGCACACCTATTCTGGTTGACGGGATCAAAACCCGTTTGGTCGGACGGGTATCGATGGATATGATTACGGTTGATCTGACCCCCATTCCGGATGCCCATTATGGCAGTTCCATTGTTCTTTGGGGCGAGGGATTGCCCATAGATGAAGTGGCACAGGCAGCGGGTACGGTTGGATACGAACTGATGTGCGCGCTTTCATTGCGACCTCATGTGGTGGAGCGCTAATGGCCAAAGCCAGGACGCATTTTACCTGCCAAAGTTGTGGCGGAATCAGTAACAAGTGGACAGGGCAGTGTTCGTCCTGCGGACAATGGAATACCCTGGTTGAAACGGTGGTTGAAAAAAGTGCCAACCGGTTTTCCGGCCAGTACAAAGGATTGACCGAGACCGCACCTGTTCAGAATCTGGCAGAAATCAAACCGGCGGATGTCCCCCGTATTATGACGGGAATCAATGAATTTGATCGCGTGCTAGGGGGTGGTCTGGTGCCAGGCGGAGTGGTGTTAATAGGAGGTGATCCGGGTATTGGCAAATCCACTTTGCTTTTACAGGCTTTATCCAATCTGGCAAAGCTTCATAAAGTCCTTTATGTCAGCGGAGAAGAATCAGCCGCACAGATTGCTTTACGGGCAAATCGGCTTTCCCTGCAAACCCGGGATTTGCAATTGCAAACCGAAATCCAGCTCGAGAAAATTTTAGGCACGATTGCAAAACAGAAACCGGATATTGCAGTTATAGATTCAATTCAGACGCTATATTCCGATGCACTGACTTCGGCACCGGGTTCTGTTGCCCAGGTTCGTGAAACGGCAGCCCAACTGACCCGTATGGCAAAACAGACCGGCACCGCAATCATACTGGTTGGGCATGTCACAAAAGAGGGTTCTCTGGCAGGGC
>CAZAIY010000134.1:0-4087 GCA_964485295.1 uncultured Oxalobacter sp.
GGCTCAACTTGCTACGGCTTACCTGGAACTGGTTATTACCGATCTGCAAATTGCCCAACTGGAAGAAAGTGAACAGTTACTGGCAGAAACATTAAAACTCACTCAAAATCAATATAACGCCGGGATGATTTCCGATGCGGATGTTGCGCAGGCTGAAAGTCAGTTAAAAACCGCTCAGACAGCAACTATTGATTTAAAACTGGCTCGTACGCAACTGGAACATGCAATTGCTGTTTCCATTGGTCAGGCTCCTGCTACTTTCTTTATTCCCAAAATAACAAAAGCGCCTTATTTGCCTCATATCCCCGCAGGCATTCCTTCCACTTTACTGGAACGTCGACCCGATATTGCTGTCGCAGAAAGAAAAGTGGCACAGGCAAATGCTTTGATTGGTGTTGCCCAATCCGCCTTTTTTCCGACTTTGACACTTTCCGCATCCGGAGGCTGGCAGGGATCTTCCTTTGGCAACCTGTTTACCATACCCAATCGAATCTGGTCTTTGGGTCCGTCTCTTCTTGTTTCCATTTTTGATGCGGGACTTAGAAGAGCTCAATCCGACGAAGCCATTGCAGCTTATGATGAAACGGTTGCATCCTATCGCCAGCAAGTTCTAACGGCATTTCAGGAAGTAGAAGATAATCTGGCCGCACAAGCCATATTAAATCAGGAATCCACTTTGCAAACAGATGCCGTTGCTGCGGCCAAACGGGCAGAAACCATTACACTGAATCAATATCGCGTGGGTGTTGTCAGCTATATAGAGGTATTGGTTGCCCAAAACAGCCGGATTTCGGCTGAAAACACATTATGGGATATAAAAAAGAGACAATTTACAAGTAGTGTTGCCTTGATTGCAGCTATTGGTGGCACATGGGAAACTGAAAAACAAATTCAGTCAAAGGAAACCTCTCCCGCTACGCCTCTTGAGAAAAAAAATGATGTCCCGTCATCCAATTAAATCAGATTTTTCCGATCCATCACGGATTCTCCTGTGTTTCTTTCACTATTTTTGCCAAACGATCTATTATTTCCATTGAATTTTTCTGATAAATCATGGCTATTTTTTGCTCGACCAAAGGATTTTTTCGAATAAAAGCCTGTCCTGATGGTGTTTTATAAAACGCAATCAGATCATTCACTTCCTGTTGGGTATAGGTTTCCGTATATATTCGAACAAAATGCGGTTTCGTTTTTTCCCAGCCCATTTCTTCCTGATACAGGGTATTGAGTAATGCCATGACCTGTTTAAACCTGGCATGATTTTGAACGGGGATCTGGTCTAAAAATCGTTCCGTGGAGAGTTCCGCCATTTTTGTCGTATCAAGCATGGCAGCATCATAGGATTGCTTCGTTCCCATTAATTCAAGCAATTCCTCAACGGAAGCCCTGCTCGCCATTTGTTCATTTTGCGCAAAAACCGCACAGGAAATAAACATGGCCAACACAAAAACAATAAAACGTTTCATGATTTATCCTATTTAATAATGCTCGTAACCTCTTCAGGTTTGTCTGATGCGGTTTTTTCACGAGACGATACCCGTTTCCCATTCCAGATCAAATAAGATGCATCAGGTGCAATCCCACAATAGGTTCCCCAGTTTCCCTCAAAAGATTCAAAATTATTATCAAAACGCACTTTCATCACACCAGAACCATATTTGTCATGCCAATGACACAAAATTTGCTGATCCGGATGAAATTGACAATCACTAAGAGACCCTGTTACCCAGTAATCTTTTTCCTGATAGATAAAAGTACCATATATCTGTTTTTTATCGCCTAAAGGCTGCGGATAAAACGTAGTAAAAACGGGAACCCTCTCATCACCACTCCATATTGTGCCGGCATAAGTCCCTTGCGGCGTGTTTAAAGAAGAACAGCCTGCAATAAAAAATGAGACCATACCCAATACCAGTAACTTCATTTTTATTTTAAATAAAAACATTTTTAACTTTCCAGGAAAATAAATTAATACAAAATGCGGTATTTTTTCCCACAATAACATGCCTATCAATCCAAAGCCATGTATGACTCCCCATGGTCGAATTCATGAAAGTGTGCCCTTACACAGAAATCAACTTTTATCTGCGGGTTTGGGATCGACTCATGTCTTAAAAGCAACTTTACATTCTTTCATTAAAAAAGTGATTGATCCGTTTCTCATACATGAATTATAAATTCAGACGTATTGAAATATTATTTTTCATCATAAAATACCCTATCTTACAAAGTGTTTTTTTAAACCAAAAAAACCAAATTATCTTCCCCATAAATCTTTACGATAGCGCTATAATCTTTTTGCGCGCAAAGTTATTGGCAAATTTTCGCTTTTTATTAATTGACTTTATGTCTGAAACTTCTGCATATAGCCCTTTTTTATTATTTTCCTTACCGGAAGAACCTGTTAAAACCGGATGTTTTGCTCTAACGGGTGGTTTGGAAGAACATGCAACCCCTTTTTCCATTGATACCCTTTTTGGAAAAAATGCATTACTGGGATCGTTTGTGCCGAATTCAAAAAAGGATGCCGCTGCTTTTTTTAAAGTCCCTTCTCCTGTTTACCTATGTGATGAAGTCACTTCCACATTTGCCATCGGTCAAATCCTGGCAAAAAAAGGGCTCTTGCCGGCATGGGGTGCTGTCCTGGCCTCCACCCAAACAGCCGGGCGAGGCCAATATCACAGACAGTGGCAATCTCCTCGTGGCAATCTGTATGTCACTTTTCGTTTACCTGATGTTCCGCTTTTTCAGACCAACTCTGCGGCCCTGATTATTGGGATTTTACTGGCTAAGGCATTTAACCGTCTGGGCTTTTCTCTTAAACTGAAATGGCCCAATGATTTACTCAATCCCGATGACACTAAAGCAGCTGGAATTTTGGTGGAAAATAGAGGAGGTGTTTTACTTGCCGGACTGGGTGTGAATCTTCACACACTTCCGGATAAAGAACAATTAAGACAGGATCACGCTATACCAGCCGGACTTTTACAAGCATCAAATACAACTTCTTTTGCTTTTACGCCATTTACGCTCTGGCAGGCACTTGTAAATGAAACCATTTTTGCGTATAGTCAGTCGTTTGCGTCAACAATAACAAAAACACTGCCAGAATTGGTTCATTCAATTCTTGCCTGGAAAGAAGAAATTGTTACCATTTCTGACGCAGGTAATATTACATTTAAAGGCCGATTGAGAGGAATAAGTCCCGCAGGAGGATTATTATTACAGACCTCAAATGGTGAAACACATGAAATTTACAGAGGGAGTCTCGCTCGAGCCTGAATTGACCTAGAAGTGTATTTATTTGTTACCGCGCACAATCATGCGCGGTTATCCATCTTGGAGAGGAAAAGCATGTCCAGAAAAACGTTTGAGCAAGTTGCAAAGGAATTGAAAGGAAAAGCTATTTTAGTAGCTAATCGGGGTATCCCCGCTCGAAGAATTTGCCGCTCTATCCGTGAAAGTTTTGACGCCATCGCCGTCATGACGGCAACCAATATCGATAAAACAGCTCCAGCTGCATCAGCTGCACAGGAACTCTTGCTTCTTGGTGATGATCCGCGTGCCTATCTGGATGTGGAAAGAATTGTTCAATTAGCGAAACAACGTGGCATTGCTGCTATTCATCCAGGATGGGGATTTGCTTCAGAAGACGAGAATTTCCCGAGAATCTGTAAAGAAGCCGGTATGATCTTTATTGGCTCTGAAGAAGAACCCATGAGACTACTTGGAAACAAGGTTCAAGTTCGCGCTCTGGCAAAAAAATTAGGTATTCCTGTTGTTCCCGGTTCAGATGGTGCCGTTGATGTTCCGGAAGCCCGTAAAAAAGCAATCGAAATCGGTTTTCCAATTATGCTCAAAGCCGAAGGTGGCGGTGGTGGACGTGGTATCTTTGAAGTCCATAATGAAGCAGGTCTGGAAGATGCCTTCTTTAAGGCATCAACCATGGCACAGGCATCCTTTGGAAATCCTCGTGTTTACGTTGAAAAATTCCTCTCCAACGTACGTCATATTGAAATTCAGGTTATTGCTGATAAATACGGCAATGTTTTTGCTTTTGATGAACGCGATTGCAGCTTGCAACGTA
>CAZAIY010000135.1:0-4021 GCA_964485295.1 uncultured Oxalobacter sp.
AACAGTTTGTTTTTTATTGGAGTAGAAATATGTTCTCAAAAGATCAGACCATCGCCCGTGTTGATCCGGAGCTGTGGAGTGCCATTCAACGTGAAAATATTCGTCAGGAAGATCATATTGAATTAATTGCCTCTGAAAATTATTGTTCTCCTGCTGTCATGCAGGCGCAGGGATCCCAATTGACCAACAAGTATGCGGAAGGTTATCCGGGTCGCCGCTATTATGGCGGTTGTGAATTTGTGGATATTGCAGAGCAGCTTGCTATTGATCGTGTAAAAAAACTTTTTGGCGCGGAAGCAGCGAATGTCCAGCCCAATTCCGGTTCCCAGGCCAATCAAAGTGTCTTTTTTGCCATGCTTCAGCCAGGGGACACCATTATGGGGATGTCACTTGCAGAAGGTGGCCATCTGACGCATGGAATGGCACTTAACATGTCCGGAAAATGGTTCAATGTGGTCTCCTATGGATTGAACGAAAAGGAAGAAATTGATTATGACGCCATGGAACGCTTGGCTCATGAGAAAAAACCAAAATTGATTATTGCCGGTGCTTCAGCCTATTCACTAAGAATTGATTTTGAACGTTTTGCCAAAGTGGCGAAAGATGTCGGCGCCTACTTTATGGTGGATATGGCGCACTATGCCGGCCTGATTGCCGCAGGGGTCTATCCCAATCCGGTTCCCTATGCGGATTTTGTGACATCCACAACACATAAATCCTTAAGAGGTCCACGCGGTGGCTTTATTTTGATGAAATCGGAATATGAGCGCCCCATCAATTCAGCCGTTTTCCCGGGGCTTCAAGGGGGTCCGTTAATGCATGTGATTGCAGCAAAAGCGGTTGCCTTTCAGGAAGCATTGCAGCCTGAATTCAAGGTTTATCAGGAACAGGTTCTTAAAAATGCGGATGTCCTCGCCAAAACATTGATTGAAAGAGGTTTCAGAATTGTATCCGGCCGTACGGAATCCCATGTCATGCTGGTGGATCTGATCAGTAAAAATATCACTGGCCGTACAGCAGAAACCATTTTAAATAGCGGTCATATTACCTGTAATAAAAATGCCATTCCAAATGATCCTCAAACACCATTTGTTACTTCCGGTATCCGTCTGGGAAGTCCTGCAATGACAACAAGAGGATTCAAGGAAGCCGAATCCAAGATTGTTGCCAATCTGCTGGCAGACGTCATTGATAATCCGGAAGATGTGGCAACGATTGAACGTGTCCGCGGGGAAGTCAAAAAATTGACAACGGCTTTCCCTGTTTATGGTTAATGTGACTTTTTGAAATTCATTCCATTTTAAAAAATGCCTTCAGGAGAAGAAAAACTCTTGAAGGTATTTTTTTTGACAGGTTTAATCCGGATACAGGGAATCATTCCGATAACTATTAAAATAGCAGGAAAAATTTTTCATCTTTAAATGAGAGTGATATGTCCCATGAAATATTCATGCGTTTTGCAATAGACGCAGTCAAGGAAAACCCTTCATTTGTTTCTCCCAATCCGAGAGTGGGTTGCGTGATTGTTAAGGATGACCGGATTATAGGACAGGGCAGTACACGTCCTCCGGGGGGCAATCATGCTGAAATCGAGGCATTGGAAGACGCTGCCCGAAAAGGAATGGATGTTAAGGGGGCAACCGTTTATGTCACCCTGGAGCCCTGTTCGCATCACGGGAGAACGGCGCCCTGTGCCGATGCCCTGATTAAGGCAGGTGTATCAAGTGTGGTTGCAGCCATGACGGATCCTGATCCGCGTGTTTCGGGAGAAGGTTTTTCCCGCCTGATAGCAGCTGGAATTGATGTCGTCTCGGGGGTTCTGGAGGAAGAAGCCCGTGAACTGAATTTGGGTTTTTTATCCCGGATTGAACGCAAACGTCCATGGGTCAGAATGAAAATAGCCGCAAGTCTTGACGGAAAAACGGCTTTGAAAAATGGACAGAGCCAATGGATTACGTCAGAAGATGCGAGAAAGGATGGCCATTTCTGGAGAGCAAGATCGGACGCCATATTGACCGGTATCGGTACGGTTTTGCAGGACAATCCTCAATTGACTGTAAGAGCGGTTGATGTCGCAACCCAGCCAAGAAGAATTGTTCTTGACAGTCATTTGCATATTTCTCCTCATGCGAAGGTTTTAATGGGAGAGAAAACCTGGATTTTTTGTGCCTATCCGGATAGGGAAAAGATTTTGCAGCTGGAAGAAAAAGGCGCTGAAGTGATGGTGGTTTCATCTGATAACGGCAAGGTGAATTTGAATGACGTGATGAAGGAATTGGCCGGACGGGAAATCAATGAAGTCCATGTAGAGGCCGGTGCAACATTAAATGGCGCTTTGATTAAGGCAAAATGTGTGGATGAAATCCTGCTTTATCTGGCGCCTTCCTTAATTGGAGAAGGACTGGATATGTGTGCTTTTCCGGCATTGACGTCACTGGACGATCAGGTTCGTCTGCAGTTTAGGGATATTGGCCAAACAGGTCCCGATCTGCGTATTCTTGCCCGGATGCTATAAAAAAGGAGAAAAGATGTTTACGGGGATTGTGGAAGCAACAGGACGCATTGTCTCAGTGACACCGCAAGGTGAAAGTGAGGATGCCGGTGTTCGTCTTCAGATAGATGCGGGAAATCTGTCTTTGGATGACGTCAATAATGGCGATTCCATTGCGATAAACGGGGCATGCATGACGGTTGTCCAGAAAGTGGCGAATGGATTTGCTGTGGATGTTTCCAGAGAAAGCTTGAATCGCACAGCGGGACTGGATTCATTGGGTGAAGTCAATTTGGAAAAGGCCCTGGCTTTGGGGGATCGTCTGGGAGGACATCTGGTATCCGGTCATGTTGATGGAATAGGTGTGGTCAGTCGTTTTTCTCCTGTGGGAGAGTCATGGGAACTGGTAATTGAGGCTCCCAGGGAAATGGCAAAATATTTTGCGTATAAAGGTTCAGTTGCTGTAGATGGCGTGTCGTTGACGGTAAATAGGGTAAAAGACACTGAAAACGCCTGTTTTTTTTCAATCAATCTGATTCCTCATACACTGGCAGTCACCACATTGAAAAATCTTGCGCCAGGGAAAAAGGTCAATCTGGAAGTGGATCTGATTGCGCGTTATGTTGAGCGGATGCTGTCAGTATCCGATCACTAGACTGGATTTTTTGTCGTATTTATGCAACGCAAGGAAATAAAAAAGCATTTAAATAGATTTAAATCGGATTTGCTTTTAAGAATTTGCTTTAAGATTTTTTCATGACTATCCATTAATAAATTGTCAGGCGCTTGATGGATGGTTTTTTGGCAACGGGTTTTCCTGATCGTCGTTTTTTTGTGAAAGAGAACAACTTTGTTGCCCGTTTGTGACAAAAATACAACAGAAAATGGTTGTTTTTTTGTGTTTTTAGCCTGATTTTGTTTTTTCTATATCCTGTTTTTTGGAAAACGAGGCAAAATACACTCAAGCTATGACGTATCCGGAAGTCTTAGCAGGATATTTTTACTACGGATTTTCAACAAATCTCTTTAAAGGGAAGAAAAGATGAAAAAAACATTAATCGCATTAGCTGTACTCGGCGCTGCTGCCGGAGTTGCACATGCACAATCCAATGTCACCATTTACGGGGTAGTGGATACCGGTTACATCAAACAAACCGGTAAAGATGTACAAATGGGTGAAAACGTCAACAGCCGTATTGGCTTTAGAGGTGCTGAAGATCTCGGTGGTGGTCTGAAAGCGATTTTCCAATTGGAAAAACGTTTTAACGTCAATGATGGTACCAACAATAGTAGTACTGGTAAAGACTGGGAAGGTGCTGCCAACGTTGGTTTGGCCAGTGCTGACTGGGGTAAAATCCGCTTTGGTCGTATCAATGAACTGACCACTGAAACCATCCGTAAATTTGATCCATTTTATCAGTATGGTATTGGTGGAATGATTGAAAGTACCCAACGTTCTGCTCGTATTGACAATACCGCTCGTTATGACAGTCCAAAATGGGCAGGCTTTAACTTCGGTTTGAGCTATTC
>CAZAIY010000136.1:0-3995 GCA_964485295.1 uncultured Oxalobacter sp.
AACGACCTGACCTTTACTAATAATGGATTCCATGATGGTTTTCACCGTAGAAACAGGAATCGCGAAACCGATCCCCAAAGAACCTCCTGTTCTTGAATAGATGGCTGAATTAATGCCCAAAAGATTCCCTTTGACATCAATCAATGCCCCACCGGAATTGCCTGGATTAATTGCGGCATCCGTTTGAATAAAATTCTCATAAATATTTATGCCTAACTGGCTACGTCCCAATGCCGAAATAATTCCCATTGTGACGGTCTGTCCCACACCAAATGGATTGCCAATGGCAAGTACCACATCCCCTACTTTTGCATCTTCAATATGACCCAAAGTCATTGCGGGAAGATTGGGCAAATCCACTTTAATAACCGCCAAATCCGTTTCCGGATCTGTACCGACCATCTTTGCTGAAGCCTTTCTTCCGTCTTCAAAAGCCACTTCAATCTGATCTGCCGCTTCAACAACATGGTTGTTTGTAACAATATATCCTTCAGGACTGATTACGACACCGGAACCCAGATTAGTCTGTTTTTCAGCATTATCAAAACGCTCTCCAAAAAAACGGCGTAAAAAGGGATCATCTAAAAGTGGACTTTGAGGCTGACGGACTTCTTTCATCGTATAGATATTCACAACCGCAGGCATAGCGCGTATAACGGCGTCCCGGTAGGATGCCTGTGCGGGTATCGCACTAACTGGCGCCTCTTGTACTGTTACAGTCGATGTTAACGGCTTTCTTTGTGCATTATCATTAGATGACCACTCTGGTTTTAAAGTTGTAACAAGAAACCAGATTGCCAATCCTACTGTTACAATTTGAGCAAATAGTAACCAGAGTCGTTTCAGATTGAACATATTGAAAAATTAAAAAAATGGATCAACAAATTACACATAGGGATGAAATTACCAGATTTCTAGATCAAGAATTAAATATTTCTCATATTCGTGATTATTGTCCAAATGGATTACAAGTTGAAGGCCAAATTCATGTTCATTCAATTGTAACTGGCGTAACAGCAAGTTTAGCAATGATTGAAGCAGCAATAAAGGCTAAAGCAGATACAATTTTGGTTCATCACGGATATTTCTGGCGGGATGAAAATCCATGCATCATTGGGCCAAAATATCTTCGAATCAAAAAACTGATTGAACACAATATTAATCTTTATGCCTACCATCTTCCACTTGATATGCATGAAACCATTGGAAACAATGCCATGCTGGCCAAAATCCTGGATCTTGTTTCAAAAGGACGTTTTGGAGAAAACGATATGGGGTGGCTGGGTGTCTCCAATAATCCCCATGTAAAAACTGTTGGAGATTTGGCAAATTTAATTGAAAAAAGATTAAATAGAAAACCTTTACTAATCGGCAATCCCTTACAGCCAATTAACACCATAGGCTGGTGTACTGGAGCCGCACAAAATCTGTTATCGGAAGCGGCAACAGCTGGAGCTGATGTTTATTTGAGTGGAGAAATATCGGAACGAACCTTTCATGAAGCCCATGAATATGGAATTGCTTACCTCGCCTGTGGTCATCACGCAACAGAACGTTATGGAATTGAAGCTTTAGGCAAATTGCTTGCCCAAAAATTTAATTTGCGCCACCAATTTATCGAAATCGGGAATCCGGTATAACCATTTAAAAAACGGATGATCTTATTGCATTTTTACGATTTTCTTTAAAAAATCACTCAAACACTTTATAATAAAAAGTTGACGTTAGACTGGGCTTAAAATTTCTCAAAATCTGGATATAGCAAATTAAAAACAATAAAAAGAAAACTTTTATAAAAATTTATTGTTTTTTTCCGGATTTCCCCATATAACACACATAGCTCGTTTTGGTTTTTCTGGCATGAAGGAACAATAATCATGATGGTTCTTTATTCAGGTACTACCTGCCCGTTCTCCCAGCGTTGTCGTTTGGTTCTCTTTGAGAAAGGCATGGATTTTGAAATCCGTGATATTGATCTTTTTAACAAACCTGAAGAAATTTCAGCAATGAATCCATACGGTCAGGTTCCGATTCTCGTGGAACGGGATCTGATTTTATACGAATCAAATATCATCAATGAGTATATTGATGAACGTTTTCCTCATCCTCAATTAATGCCTGCCGACCCATTAATGCGAGCTCGTGCAAGATTAATGTTGTTTACATGTGAAAAAGAACTGTTTGTTCATGTTGATACTCTGGAGAATGACAAATCGGAAATGGCACACATCAATCATGAAAAGGCACGCACTCAAATTCGAGAATATCTCACTGCTTTAGCCCCTCTTTTCCAAAGAAACAAATTCATGCTTGGTGAAGATTTTTCCATGCTGGATGTCGCTATTGCTCCACTTCTTTGGCGGCTTGATTATTATGGAATTGAACTTTCGAAAACGGCTGCGCCTATCATGAAATATGCAGAACGGATTTTTTCACGTCCGGCTTTCATTGAAGCACTAACCCCTCCTGAAAAAATCATGCGTCGCTAATAAAATATTATGGAAAGCTCAACAAAACCCTATCTGGTACGTGCTATTTATGAATGGTGTTCTGATAACAACTTTACACCATTTATTGCCGTTGATATTGATTCCCGAGCCAAGTTGCCTTTACATTTTGCACGGGAAGGAAAAATTGTTCTTAACATCAGTGAAGAAGCAACCAGCGGCCTGATCATCGATAATGAGTTTATTACATTCAAAGCGCGTTTCAGCGGTGTTTCTCATGATGTCATTATTCCTGTAGATAATGTCATGGCCATTTATGCAAGTGAAAATGGTCATGGAATGGGTTTTGATGTCAAGAAAAAAGGTCCTTTTGATCAAACACAACAAGAAAATGATCAAAAAATACAAAAAAAAGAAAAGGGACCAACCTTAACCAGAGTGAAATAAGGTAGAATACACATTTTTAAAATGCCAGCTTAGCTCATCAGGTAGAGCACATGATTTGTAATCATGGGGTGGCGGGTTCAAGTCCTGCAGCTGGCACCAGGATATACATAAGCCCTTGAAATATCTATATATTTCAAGGGCTTTCCTTTATGCTTCCCGAAAAAATATATATTTTTTTATATTTGCCCTCACATCACATACTTTTTTGCAAAAAAGTAATAACCTAATAATCCACGTATATCGAAATTATATCAAGTCACGAGCACCTCCTGGATAACATCGATCTTTACTCTTTAGCTCCAGATCCTAACAAAAACGCTAAGTATTACCCGGACGGTGGTAGGCTGTATTTAAAAGTTTTAAATGACGGGAAGAAATACTGGAATGTGCAATACACCTTCAAAGGAAAAAGCAGTTTTACAAGCGTAGGTGTTTACCCTAAAGCGTCTCTCAAAAAAGCCAGAAAGCACCGTGATGATATTTTTAAAAAGATTGATAGGGGAGAACATCCCCTTGCAGAAAAACGCAAATCTAAAGAAAAACAACGACAGCAAAAAAAGATCAGGGAGAAACCTTTAGAGAAATAGCTGAGCGATGGCATGATAATAGCAAAAGTAATGTCATAAAAGGCATTAGAACTCAATTGGTAATGCCCTCATGGTATAGCTGACCAGATCAAGCTGGAGCATGTAAATAACTTGCGGCAATCCGTTGAATCTTGTCTATTTCATGCTTGTTTTTCAGCAATTCTTCTTCCATGTCATAATCAGACTGAAGACTGATCCAGAAAGCAGAGGTGGTGCCGAATGCCTTGGATAGACGCATGGCTATGTTAGGTGTGATGTTACGTTCACCGGAGCAAATTTCGATAATTTGCAAAACGGGAATATGGATGGCATTCGCAAGCACTTCCATACTGATTCCCATAGGCACAAGAAACTCCTCACGAAGAACTTCACCCGGATGAATGTTTGGCAGCCTGTCCATTGTTTACTCCTTTAGTGGTAATCGCAAATTTCAACGCAACGGATCTGATCCTGCTACCTAGGTTCATCTTTCTTGCAAAGTTTGTGCAGATGAATCAAGCTTGCTGCCTAAGCC
>CAZAIY010000137.1:0-3990 GCA_964485295.1 uncultured Oxalobacter sp.
ATCAGCCAATGCCGGATTATCTGGATACGGAAAGATTGAATTATGCACGGCAATTTATTGAAAAAATCGGCCCGATTGAACACCGGATATTAACAGAAGAAAAAAGACCTTCTTATGTCTTGAATCCGGACGCTTATCCATATAGGGATATGTGTATATACAATACGGATGGATTTGCATGTAAAGTTCCTAAAGGCCATTATTTCATGATGGGAGATAATAGGGATAACAGTCTGGATAGTCGGTACTGGGGATTTGTGCCGGATGAATATATTGTCGGAAAAGCATTTTTTGTCTGGATGAATTTGAATGATATGAAAAGGATTGGGAGTATTCGTTAGTGAAAAAAGCCGGTTTGCCAATGAAATGGGATAACCACTCATGGAAAGATTAAATTTACTGCAGGAGAGGCTCAAGTATGTTTTCAAAGATGTTTCACTCCTAAAAACAGCATTAACGCATCGCAGCTTCAGCAGTCATCATAATGAACGCCTTGAATTTTTGGGGGATTCCATCCTCAATTGCGTTATTGCGGCTTTGCTATTTGAAAGATATTCCGACATCGATGAAGGAAGCCTGTCCCGTTTGCGCTCCAATCTTGTCCGTCAGCAAACCCTTTTTGATGTTGCCCAGAAAATGGATGTTGCTGCTTTTTTAAGATTGGGAGAAGGCGAACTCAAAGCAGGTGGTTTTAATCGTCCTTCTATTTTGGCCGATGCAGTGGAGGCGATTTTTGGGGCTGTTTTTTTAGATAGCAATTTTGAAACGGTGGGACATGTCATTGAACAGTTATTCCTGCCGCTTCTTGAAACGATTGATCCCAAAACTTTTGGCAAGGATGCAAAAACACAATTGCAAGAATATTTGCAAGGACGTCATATTGATCTGCCTGAGTATCATGTTATTGCAACACATGGCGCTGCGCATAACCAGGAATTCGATATTGAGTGTGTCATTCCCAAACTCAATATTCGTGGATTGGGTTCCGGAAGCAATCGTAGAGCAGGTGAGCAAGAAGCTGCAAAACAGGCGTTGGAATTGATAAAATCCAAAGCAAATGCACAAAAAGCATCCAAAAAATAAAAAACGAGAAACACCATTAAAGCTGGTTGCGATTTCGACTATACAGGGAAGTGAAACTGACAGATGAAAGATACCGGATCAGATTTTCGTTGTGGTTATGTGGCTATTGTCGGACGCCCTAATGTTGGCAAATCGACACTGATGAATGAGTTGATTGGCGCCAAGGTGAGTATTACATCGCGAAAAGCGCAAACAACCCGGCATCGGATTTTGGGAATCCAAACGGATGAGGATGCCCAATACATTTATATTGATACGCCAGGTTTCCAGACCCGTTACAACAATGCATTAAATAAAAATTTAAACCGGACAGTCAGTAATACCCTTCAATCAGCAGATGTGATTCTGTTTTTAATAGAAGCAGGTACTTTTGGACAAGGGGATGAACAGGTACTGGACTTGTTGCCGGAACATGTACCGGTTGTGTTGGTGATTAATAAAACGGATAAAATAAAAGATAAAGAATCCCTTTTTTCTTTTGCAGAATCGGTAACGGCAAAACGCACATTTAATGCAGTTGTGCCTGTGTCAGCAAAAAAAAGATTCCAGTTAAGACAATTGGAAGATGAAGTAAGAAAATTATTGCCGGAAGGCGAAGCCGTTTTTGATGCGGATGATGTTACTGATCGAAGCGAAAGATTTATGGCCGCAGAAATTATCCGGGAAAAAATCTTCCGTTATTGCGGCGACGAATTACCTTATACCAGTACAGTTGTTATTGAACAATTTGAACGTAAGGAACGTATACGACGGGTCTTTGCCGCTGTTTTGGTAGAGCGAAGCGCACATAAAGCCATGATGATCGGCTATAAGGGTGAGCGTCTGAAAGAAATGTCCACAGAAGCGCGGATCGATATGGAAAAAATGTTTGGTGTGCCAGTTTATCTTGAAATTTGGGTCAAAGTGAAATCAGGCTGGGCAGACAATGAAGCGGGATTGCGTGCTTATGGCTATGAATAGGTAAGGATAATTTTTATTGTTTTTACGAATATCAATGACAAGAACCTGGCAGATATATTTCAATTGCTGTTTTGATTAATTTGACTGAAGTTATAGTGGATTTTTATGGAGAAGACTCTTCAGTCTGCATCTCGTAAACAAATAACGCCGGAAATACGCATTACTGAGCAACCGGCGTTTGTTCTGCATAGTTATCTTTATAAAGAGACTAGTCTGATAATTGAAGTGTTTTCAAAAGATTACGGTCGTGTTGCTTTAATTGCAAAAGGGGCAAAAAGACCCCATTCCCGTTTAAAAGGCATTTTGCAAACCTTTCAACCACTTTTGCTCAACTGGAGCGGACGTTCGGAATTGCGTACGTTGATGTCTGCAGAATGGGTGGGCGGTATGGCGCCGCTGGAAAATTCAGCGTTGCTTTATGGTTTTTATGTCAATGAACTTCTATTGAAATTAACAGCACGGGAAGACCCTTATCCGGGGTTGTTTGATCATTACGTCACAACGTTGACCCGTTTGGCCCATACCGATTCCTCCCAGGTCCAGATAGTTTTGCGGCAATTTGAACTGGCCATTTTAAAGGAAACGGGTGTTGCGGCTGATCTTTCTGTGAATGTACAGGATGGACAGCCGGTTGATCCGGATGAGATTTATGTTGTCGATCCGGAAGGAGGTCCAAGAATTGCCCAAATGGATGATACCGCTCTTAGAGTATCGGGGAAAACACTTTTGGATATGGTAAGGGAGGAATATTCCGATCCTGTAACACAGGTCCAAAGCAAACTTTTGATGCGGGCTCTTTTGGCACATCACTTAAATGGTGCACAGATACAGACAAGACAGATTTTAATTGATTTAAAACAATTATGAAGAATAAAAATGGTAACGAATCAGGAAAATTCAACGATTAAATTGGGAGTCAATATCGATCATGTGGCTACCTTGAGAAATGCAAGGGGGACAGCCTATCCCGACCCTGTCCGCGCTGCCATTCTGGCAGAAGAGGCCGGAGCAGATGGGATTACCCTGCATTTAAGGGAAGATCGTCGTCATATTAAGGAGGCAGATGTCCGGGCAATTCGTCCATTGTTGAAAACCCGAATGAATCTGGAATCAGCCGTTACTTCTGAAATGATTGATTTTGCCTGTGACATTAAACCGCATGATATTTGCCTTGTCCCGGAGCGTCGGGAAGAATTGACAACAGAAGGGGGACTGGATGTTGTCCGATATTTCAATCAAATAAAAAAAGCGGTTCATCAATTACAAACTGAACGTATATGCGTCAGTCTTTTTATCGATCCTGAAAAAGAACAGATTCTGGCAGCAAAAGAAACAGGTGCTTCAGTTATTGAATTGCATACGGGAGCATATGCAGAAGCTGTAGATGAAAATAGAATGCAACATGAATTGAATAGAATCAGAACAGGGGTGGCAGAAGGAATGAAAGCCAACCTTAAAGTCAATGCCGGACATGGTTTGCATTATTCCAATGTACAGGCTATTGCCGCTATTCATGAAATTTCCGAGTTGAATATTGGCCATGCCATTGTCTCCCATGCCGTTTTTGTAGGATGGAAAAATGCAATTCGTGAGATGAAAAAGATCATGAACATGGCACGATCTAAGGTTTGATTATTGAGAAAAAAATGATTTATGGTATTGGAACGGATATTTTACAGATTTCTCGACTTAAAGCGGCATTGGAACGTCGAGGAGACAGGCTTGCGGAGAAAATTTTAGGGACTGATGAAATGAAGCGTTATCTGTATCGTAAATCCAAAGTCGAGGCAAGAGGTTTACGATATTTGGCAACTCGATTTGCGGCAAAAGAAGCCTTTTCCAAAGCCATTGGTTTGGGAATGCGTATGCCAATGACATGGCGTTCCGTACAAACACTTAATATGTCGAGTGGAAAACCGGTTATTGTAACCAGTGGAAGCTTAAATG
>CAZAIY010000138.1:0-3958 GCA_964485295.1 uncultured Oxalobacter sp.
GGAATGACGGATCAGTCTTTGGTACCAAGATCTGCCCGGGTTGCAGGAATAGATTATGAGGAACTTTGCCTGATGATTCTGGAGTCGGCAACTTTGGATCGTGAGAAATAAAGCAGGAAACGAGGTGTTTTGTGTGGCATGACGTCAGGTTGTTAAATGGGATTACAAATGTGCTGCTGAGCATATTTGTCGTTCTGGTTCTTGCCGGATGTTTGTATTGGGTCGCACAACAACCGTTTTTTGCACTGAAGGTCATACAAATAAAAGAAATGCAGGAACAACCGCTAAAACATGTGAATGCCCTGACAGTCAGAGGAATCGCTCTGCCGAGGATTAAAGGCAATTTTTTGACGGTGGATCTGGAAACAGTCAGAGAAGCCTTTAGGGCTGTTCCATGGATTAGGGATGCTACTGTAAAACGTCAATGGCCAAACGGACTGGTTGTTTTTATAGAAGAACATAAACCATTGGGAACATGGGGAGATGATGGTCGTTTACTTTCGGTAAAAGGAGATGTTTTTACTGCGAATTTGGCAGAAGCGGAAGATGAGGGAAATCTGTTGAAGTTTTATGGGCCGGACGGCAGTGAAAAGGAAGTGGCAGCCCGTTGCGATGAGTTGAAAAAGGAGTTTGCCACAATCCAATTAAAACCGGTTTTGATAAAACTGTCTGATCGGTATGCATGGCATATGGTTTTGAATAATGGCATGACGGTTCGTTTTGGCAGGGAAGGTAACGGAGTTTCAATGCGGGAGCAAATGCAGCGTTTGGTAGCCATTTACCCAAAATTGGTCGGGCAATTGAAAAATGGCATTCAGGAAATTGATTTGCGTTATCCGAATGGATTGGCTTTAAAGGCTGAGGGATTAGTACCAGATATCGGTATACAGTAAAGGGAGTGCGGGAGATATGACAAAAGACCTTAAAAATCTGATAGTTGGTCTGGACATCGGGACATCCAAGGTGGTTGCACTGGTGGCTCAAGTACTGCCGGAAGGACGTCATGAAATTATCGGAAAAGGAGAGTATGAGTCGAAGGGGCTGAAAAAAGGGGTTGTTGTCAACATTGAAGCTACTGTTGAATCCATACAGCGCGCTTTGGAAGAAGCGGAATGGATGGCTGACTGCAAAATCCAAAAAGTGCATGCAGGAATTGCCGGAAGTCACATCAGAAGTTTTAATTCCCGTGGAATGGTCGCTATCAGGGATAAGGAAGTAACAGCAGCGGATGTGAGTCGTGTCATAGAAACGGCACGTGCCGTCAATATTCCCAATGACCAGCAGTTTTTACATACGGTTTCGCAGGAGTTTATTGTCGACAGTCAGGAAGATGTTCGCGAACCGATAGGGATGAGTGGTATTCGGCTTGAAGTCAAGGTTCATATTGTGACCGGCGCGGTTTCTGCCGTACAGAATATTGTCAAATGTGTTCGGCGTTGCGGGTTGGAAGTTGCGGATCTGATACTGCAGCCCATGGCATCAGCAGATGCGGTTTTAACGGAAGATGAAAAAGAGTTGGGTGTCGTACTGATTGATATTGGCGGTGGCACAACGGATATTGCTATTTTTACAGAGGGAGCTATTCGTCATACGGCAGTTATTCCTATTGCCGGAGACCAGATTACCAATGATATTGCGATGGCTTTGCGTACGCCGACCAATGAAGCGGAAGAAATTAAACGAAGATACGGTATTGCCAAACAGGTACTGGTTGATCAGTCCGAAATGATAGAAGTCCCCAGTTTGGGAGACAGAAAACCGAGAACCTTGTCTCGACAAACATTGGCCGCTGTAATAGAACCCCGTGTTGAAGAACTTTTTTCTCTCGCTTTGCAGGTGGTCAGGGAATCGGAATATGAAGAAGTACTTTCTTCAGGAATTGTTTTAACAGGTGGTGCATCATTGATGCCCGGTATGGCAGAGCTTGCAGAAGATGTTTTTCTCAAACCTGCCCGGGTAGGTTTCCCAAGATATCAGGGCGAATTGGCCGATATTGTTGAAAGCCCCCGTTATTCCACTGCACATGGATTGCTTCATGAGGCAAAAAAACAGTTTTTACGGGGAACAGTCGTTACCCAACAGCAGGGAACAGCGAAAGCGGTCTTTCAGCGAATGAAAGAATGGTTTGCAGGGAATTTTTAATATTGATTATTGGATTATTTTTTGTGAGGTAAAACGGTTTTTATCTGGAAGTTTTTGCATGGGATAAAAATTTTCATTTGAAAATCGTATTCAAATAGGGAGCGTAATTATGAAGTTTGATATGGTTGATAATGCAAGACAGGGAACGGTCATTAAGGTTGTCGGCGTCGGTGGAGCAGGCGGCAATGCCATCCAGCATATGATCAACAAGGGTGTTTCCGGTGTGGAATTCATCGCGGCAAATACAGATGCCCAGGCACTATCCCATTCCAGGGCACATAATCATATTCAGCTTGGTGATACAGGACTTGGCGCCGGTATGAGACCTGATATTGGTAAACAGTTGGCAGAGGAATCCCGTAGTCGTATCGAGGATGCATTGCGTGGCGCCCATATGGTATTCATCGCGGCAGGAATGGGAAAGGGTACCGGAACAGGTGCTTCCCCGGTGATTGCTGAAGTGGCCAAATCATTGGGGGCATTGACGGTTGCTGTGGTAACAAAACCGTTTTCCCATGAAGGTCAATTTTGCATGGATTTGGCCGATCAAGGGATTGCCGAGCTGGAAGGCCGTGTGGACTCATTGATTGTCATTTTGAATGAAAAACTGGAAGATATGTATGAAGATGCCAGTGTTGTCGAATGGTTTCAATATGCAGACGATGTGCTAAATAATGCCGTGGCAGGTATTGCGGAAATCATCAATGTACGCGGTCATATCAATGTGGATTTTAATGATGTTAAAACCATTATGGGAGAACAGGGCAAAGCCATGATGGGAACAGCGATGAAAGATGGTGTGGACCGTGCAAGACTTGCCGCAGAACAGGCAGTGGCATCTCCTCTTCTTGATGGTATTGATTTATCCGGTGCACGTGGCGTACTGGTCAATATCACAGCCAGTTCAGCTATTAAAGGTAAGGAAATCAAGGAAGTCATGGCCGCTATTCGTGAGTTTGCTTCCCCTGAGGCAAGGATCGCTCATGGAATTGTTTTTGATGAAGAAATGGGTGACAATATTCGCGTAACCGTTGTTGCAACCGGTTTGGGTCGTAGCAAGAAACCAATCCAGTTGATTCAAACACCGCAATTGCGTACAGGTACACATGATGCCGTAATCCAGACGGAACCTCTTGAACAGGTTCCCAGTACGCCCACTTATTCCAATCAATTTGAGGCATTGAAACAGCCGGCTGTCTGGCGGCATGGTCGTGATACAGCAGCTGATACGGTCAGAGCATTGGAAAAAAATGGTATGGAAACCTATGATATTCCTGCATTTTTGCGCAGACAGGCAGATTAAGAACCTATTTTTCGTTTTTTACAATTCCTTTCTGCAGAAGCTGTAAAAATATGCGAATATATTGAAATATGGATTAAATAACAAATTAACGTAAAGACTTGTTTAATAAGCAGCTATGTTAAAACAACGTACAATAAAAAGACTTACTCGTACAGTTGGTATTGGTTTGCATTCCGGCTATAAGGTTGAACTTGTGCTTCGGCCTGCGCTCCCAAATACTGGAATTGTTTTTCATCGTACGGATTTAAATCCGCCGGTTTCCATTCCAGTGAGTGCCGAAGCCATAGGAGATACCCGTTTGGCATCAACTCTTGTCAAGGATGGAGTCAGAGTTTCTACCGTTGAGCACATTATGTCTGCCTGTGCCGGCTTAGGGATCGATAATCTCCATATTGATGTGAATGCAGAAGAGATTCCGATTATGGATGGTTCAGCATCTTCTTTTGTATTTCTTCTGCAACAGGCAGGTCTTGAAGAGCTTGATGTTGTTAAGAAATATATTCGCGTAAAAAA
>CAZAIY010000139.1:0-3957 GCA_964485295.1 uncultured Oxalobacter sp.
TTGACAAGAGAATTTTCACTTCGCTTGACCGTATCGACAATGGGCAGGGCAAGTAAACCACCAACGGGATGATCCCGAACGGTATCCATCAATGACTGAATCAAATCAGGCGTTATTCCGGGTCTGGCAGCATCATGAATCATTACCCAGTCTTTCGTCGAAATGACAGACGAAACTGATTTCAGTCCATTTAACACCGAATCCCGACGCGTCTGACCACCACAACGCAAAAAAGTTACGTTTTCATGCAATTGAATTTTCCGGGTTGCCACATATTCATCAATCAAACCGTCATGGGGACTTAAAACAACATAGACATGTTCAATTGCAGGGCAGACACTGAAAACATCCATAACATGCTGCAAAATCAGTTTATCCGCGAGTTGCAAATATTGTTTTGGCGTGGCAACACCCATACGCTGCCCAACACCTGCGGCAGGAATAAGGGCAAAATATCGCGAGACACTCGATGTAACCTGATTTTTCGGCATAAAGTTTGAGGGTTCTGGAAAAGACGACAACGATAAATTGTGCAATCGATTATAATGACACAATTGATTCAACTTTCATATAGGACGAGATGGTCTTTTGACCAAGTTCGTCTTTTTTGTTTTTAATGTTATCGCATTTCAAAAAGTTACTTCCTCGACAAGGGCAACGCTTTATTCTGCCACATTTACATGGATCTGCCGATTCATTGGCCATTGTCATGGCAGCAAGAGAACTAAAAAAACAAAACCGAATGCTGGCAGTCATGACCGCAAATACATCTGATGCCAGACGTATATTGGAAGAAATACCCTGGTTTGAACAAAATGGAGAAAATTCGCTTCGTTGTTATCTGTTACCGGATTGGGAAACGCTTCCTTATGATACCTTTTCTCCGCATCAGGATTTGGTATCACAACGTTTGGCTACCCTATATGAAATCCAGAACGGGCGATGTGACATTTTAATCATTCCCGCCACAACGGCTCTTTTACGACTTGCGCCTCCTTCTTTTTTGGCAGCGAATACTTTCTTTTTTAAACAAAATGAAAGTATCGATGAAAAACGATTACGATCACAACTGACTTTAGCCGGATATAACCATGTATCCCAAGTCATGTCTCCTGGTGAATATGCCATTCGTGGAGGATTGATCGATCTTTTTCCAATGGGGTCAACGTTACCGTATCGACTTGATCTTTTTGGCGACACGATAGAAAGCATCAAAACATTTGATACAGACACTCAACGATCACTATACCCTGTTAAAGAAGTCCGCATGCTTCCCGGTCGGGAATTTCCCATGGATGACAATGCCAGAGCTTTTTTTCGAAGTCGATGGAGAGAAGTTTTTGAAGGGGATCCGACCATTTCCATCATTTATCGGGATATTGCTGCTGGAATTGCATCTGCTGGAATTGAATACTATCTACCCCTTTTTTTTGAAGAAACTGCCACATTATTTGATTATTTGCCCAATGATGCCGTCTTTTCTTTTGTTGGTTTGATAGATCAGGCCATCGATCGGTTTTGGAGTGACACTTTATCACGTTATGCTTTTTTAAAAGCAGATAGAGAGCGCCCTCTTTTACCACCAGAGAAACTTTTTTTAAAAAGTGACGATTTTTTCGTTTTTGTGAAATCGCATGCCCGTTGGGTATTAAGCACAGGTTCCACACCCTCGGAACTGTCTTCTCCCATTCCCGATGTAACGATCAACCGCAGGGCAGATGATCCCTTACGGAATCTGCGTACTTTTTTGGAAAACAGCAAAAAAAGAACCCTGATCTGCGCAGAATCGGCCGGTCGACGCGAAACCATGCAGCAGCTTTTCAATGAATACAATTTGCCTGTCGCACCTTGCAACAGTTTTATCGACTTTATTACATCCAATGAACCACTGATGTTTGGCATATCACCCATCCAGGCTGGATTTTCTCTTGGATATGTATTGGGTGATCTTAACCTGATTACGGAAACGGAACTTTATGCCAATACAGGAAGACGGGCTGGAAGAAAACGGCAAAAAGTGACGTCCCAAATTGAACATATGGTTCGCGATCTTGCCGAACTTAAAATAGGCGATCCTGTTGTTCATGTCAATCATGGTATAGGCCGATATCGTGGATTAATCAGTACGGATACCGGACAAGGTGAAACCGAATTTCTTCATCTGGAATATGCCAATGACACAACGCTTTATGTCCCGGTTTCACAATTGCACGTCATTTCCCGTTATGCAGGGGCTTCTCCAGATGATGCTCCCTTACATGCACTGGGATCGGGACAATGGGAAAAAGCCAAACAACAGGCAGCCAGTAAAATTCATGATACAGCGGCCGAATTACTGGATCTTTACGCCAAACGTGCTTTACGTAAAGGATATGCTTTTCCGTTGACAATAAAGGACTATGAAATTTTTTCTGACAGCTTTCATTTTGAAGAAACTCCTGATCAGGCAGCTGCCATTGAAGCCGTGATACAAGATATGACATCTGATAAACCGATGGATCGTCTTATTTGCGGTGATGTTGGATTCGGAAAAACAGAAGTTGCCTTACGCGCTGCCTTTATTGCCGTAATGGGTGGAAAACAGGTCGCCTTACTGGCACCGACAACGCTTTTGGCAGAACAGCACGCTCATACTTTTGCCGATCGGTTTGCCAGCTGGCCGGTCCGAATAGCAGAACTTTCCCGTTTTAAGACAACAAAACAGATTTCCCAAACGATTAAGTCCCTGGCAGAAGGAACCGTTGATATTGTGATCGGTACACACAAACTGCTTTCAAAAGATATTCAATTTGCCCGCTTGGGATTGGTCATTATTGACGAAGAACATCGTTTTGGCGTCCGTCAAAAAGAAGCTTTAAAAGCGCTTCGAACAGATGTCGATGTTTTAACGTTAACGGCAACACCTATTCCCAGAACGCTTGGAATGGCTCTTGAAGGTCTGCGCAGTTTCTCCATCATTGCAACGGCACCTCAAAAACGTTTGGCAATCAAAACCTTTGTCCGGACAGAAAATGATTCCGTTATTCGAGAAGCATGCCAACGTGAACTTAAACGCGGCGGGCAGGTCTATTTTCTGCATAATGAGGTGGAAACCATTGAAAATCGCCGGGCCATGCTGGAAAATCTTTTACCGGAAGCCCGAATTGGTGTGGCACATGGACAAATGTCTGAACGTCATCTCGAAAAAGTCATGCGGGATTTTGTTGCACAACGCTACAACATCCTTTTGTGCACGACGATTATTGAAACCGGAATTGATGTTCCGAATGCCAATACCATGATTATGTACCGTGCAGATAAATTTGGACTGGCACAGTTGCATCAACTCAGAGGTCGTATTGGCCGTTCCCATCATCAGGCTTATGCCTATTTGCTTGTTCATGATACGCAAAGCCTGACCAAACAGGCGCAAAGACGACTGGATGCGATTCGTCAAATGGAAGAGCTGGGAAGCGGTTTTTTCCTCGCCATGCATGATCTGGAAATACGTGGTGCCGGAGAAATACTGGGGGATGAGCAATCCGGCGAAATTCAGGAAATCGGTTATCAGCTTTATTCCGACATGTTAAAAGAAGCCGTGCGTGCCATGAAAAAAGGAGAAAAACCGGATTTTGATACTTCCTTTAAAACAGCAACAGAGATCAACCTTCATACACCTGCTCTTTTACCTTCAGATTATTGTGCCGGTGTCAATGAAAGACTGTCACTTTACAAACGGCTAGCCAGTAGCAATACATCTGAAGAAATCACTGATCTGCAGGAAGAACTGATTGACCGTTTCGGCAAATTACCCGAACAGGCACAGGCTTTAATCGATACACATCGATTACGTATTTTAGCCAAAACCGTTGGTATTACAAAAATTGATGCACATGCTGAAACCATTACCTTTCAGTTCATGAAAAACCCTCCTGTAGATGCAATAAAAATTATTGAACTGATTCAAAAAGATAAAAA
>CAZAIY010000140.1:0-3947 GCA_964485295.1 uncultured Oxalobacter sp.
CCTGCAATCAGAAAAAAAGGATTATCCAACCCTACATCAAATCCGCAAAGTTTCATACTTCACTCTCTTATAATCTAGATTGTTTTTCTTTTTGCTCAATAGCCGCTTTAACAAACGATGTAAAAAGAGGATGGCCATCCCGAGGGGTGGATTTGAATTCCGGGTGATATTGCACCCCCATATACCAGGGATGGGCACTTTCTCCGTCTCTTGGCAACTCCATGATTTCACATAATTTCTCATTTGGCGTACAGGCCGAGACGATCAAACCCGCTTCCTTGATCCGTTCAAGATAATGATTGTTGGCTTCATAGCGATGACGATGCCGTTCTGTGACAACATTGCCATAAATATCTGACGCCAATGTATTCGGTTCAACAGCACAGGTCTGGGCCCCCAGTCGCATCGTGCCTCCCAAATTGGAGTCCTCGTTGCGTTTTTCAATTTTGCCATCCTGGTTTTGCCACTCTGTAATCAATGCAACAACAGGCTGATTCGTGTCCGGAGAAAATTCCGTTGAATTCGCATTGACCAGACCGGCAACATTTCTCGCATATTCAATTAATGCCACCTGCATTCCCAGGCAGATTCCCAGATAGGGAATTTTATTTTCTCTTGCATATTGTGCCGCCTTGATTTTGCCTTCAACACCTCTGACACCAAATCCTCCCGGTACCAAAACCGCATCGTATTTTTTCAAATCGGCGGTTCCGCTTTTTTCGATTTCCTCGGAATCGATGAAATCAATATTTACCCGGCACTTGGTTTGAATACCGGCATGGCACAAAGCCTCAATCAGTGATTTGTATGATTCCGTCAGATCAACATATTTTCCAACCATGGCAATCAGAACATCCTTTTCCGGATGTTCCAAAGCATAGACCAGCTTATCCCAGGCAGATAAATCGGCAGGAGGTGGCGTTAGATTCAATTCCCTGCAAATAATGGCATCCAGTCCCTGGTCATGCAATAACCGGGGGATCTTGTAGATAGTATCGACATCCCAGACTGAAATGACGGCTTCTTCCGGTACATTTGAAAAAAGGGAAATCTTGGAGCGTTCATCTTCCGGAATGGGGCGATCGGCACGACACAACAGTGCATGCGGAGAAATACCGATTTCACGCAATTTCTGAACACTATGCTGGGTCGGTTTGGTTTTAAGTTCTCCCGCTGACGAAATATAGGGAACCAGCGTCAGATGAATGAAAGCCGCCATATTTCTGCCGGCACGCAAACTCAATTGTCTGACCGCTTCCAGAAACGGCAGGGATTCAATATCTCCAACCGTTCCACCAATTTCCACAATGGCTACATCATAGCCTTCGGCGCAACGATAGATAAAACTTTGAATCTCATTGGTAATATGAGGAATAACCTGAACGGTTTTTCCCAGATATTCGCCTCTTCTTTCTTTTCTGATGACAGATTCATAAATCTGGCCGGTGGTAAAGTTGTTGACTTTACGCATCTTGGTTGAAATGAAACGTTCATAATGGCCAAGATCCAAATCCGTCTCTGCCCCATCATCAGTAACAAAGACCTCACCATGTTGAAAAGGGCTCATGGTTCCCGGATCCACATTGATGTAGGGATCCATTTTGAGCATAGTCACTCTTAGACCACGAGATTCAAGAATTGCGGCAAGGGAAGCTGCCGCAATCCCTTTACCAAGAGATGAGACAACACCGCCGGTTACAAATACAAATTTTGTCATCGGAAGAAAAATAAGGCAAATTCAAATTATAACGCATCAAACCAGCTCTGACCAACCTGAGCTATTTTCATCAGAAATAATTTTAACAGGATCACCTTATTTATTTGATAGCAAACAGGCGACCTTGATTCCTGATAAACCTGTCAAGGACCGTATAACAATTAATCGTTTTTAAAAAATTTTTTCAGTTTTGGCAGCGCCTGTATGGCATTCTGGCAGGTTGCTTTGGCAAGTGAGTCCGGCGTCATTTCCCGTAATTGTGCCAGTGCGGAACCAATTTCAGACAGTTCTTCCGGTTTGTTGGGTCTTTTCTCAAGCCAGGCCGGCAACAAATCCGGAGCATCCGTTTCCACGACAATGGCACTTAAAGGCAATTCCTTTGCCAGACGTTTCAGGTGTTGCGCACGTTCATAAGTAAACGTTCCGCAAAAACTGAGTTTGAATCCCAATTCAATAAATGTTAGCGCCTGCTGAAAACTTCCATTGAAAGCATGCGCAATACCACCTTGCGGTCTGATTAGCCTTAAATATTTCAAAACCATATCCACCGCACGACGGGTATGCAGTAAAACCGGCAAATTAAAATCCTTTGCCATTCTTAACTGTTCGGCAAAAAAATATTCCTGTTTTTCTCTTAAAGGTCCTTCCTTTAATTCGGGAATGTAAAAATCCAGTCCGATTTCACCGATGGCAACCAGTTTGGTATCCGACTGGACTTCCTCCAGAAAGGCGCGCATCCATAACAGATCCCTTTCTGTCGCATCCGCAACATAAACGGGATGAATACCCACAGCATAAACACAGTTTGGATACTGATGGGCCAATTGACGAACCTCATGAAAATTATTTCTGTCAATGGATGGAATCACCATCATGGATACATTTGCCATTAATGCCCGGCGAACCAGGGCATCCCGCTCCTCGCTTAATTCTTCTGCATCCAAATGACAATGCGTATCTATCCACATAACCGAAAATCACTCTTCCAAGAGTCCTGCCACCGACATTTTCAATATCCTGTCACAACGTCTGGCAAGATCCATATCGTGCGTTACCATGACAAAAGCGGTTTGGGTGGTCTTGGACAGTTCGATCATCAAATCAAAAACCTGCTGGGCAGTCGGTCTATCCAAATTACCGGTCGGCTCATCAGCCAATACGCAGGCAGGTTTCGTCACAAGTGCCCTTGCCAGGGCGACGCGCTGTCTTTCACCGCCGGATAATTCTCCCGGGCGATGGGTGACACGATGCGACAGACCGACCCGCTGCAAAATGTTTGTTGCAGTCTCTTTTGCCTCCTCCTGATTCATGCGTCTGATCATCAAAGGCATGGCTACATTATCCAGTGCAGAAAATTCAGGGAGCAAATGATGAAATTGATACACAAAACCCAAAAACCGATTTCTTAAGGCTCCCCTTTCCGCATCACTCAAACTGGCAAAATCCTTTCCATGCAGATAAACCGATCCGGCTGTTGGGACATCCAATCCGCCCAGCAAATGCAACAATGTCGATTTACCTGAACCTGACGCACCCACAATGGCAATGCGCTGCCCCGGATAGACATCCAGACTGATCCGTTGAAAAACTTCAACCGCATAGGATCCCTGTGAAAACGTTTTTCCAAGATCCCGACAGGACAAAACGGCCTCATTCATAACGCAGTGCCTCCGCAGGATTGACACGTGAAGCATTCCAGCTTGGATACAGGGTTGCGATGAAGGCCAAAACAATGGCACAGCATCCGGTCGATAAAATATCACCCGAACGCAAATCGGAAGGCAATGAATTGATCATGTAAATATCTTTGGGTAAAAACTGAAATCCAAAAAGCCTTTCGATGAAAGGAACGATAACATCGATATTAAGGGAAATCAGGACACCCCCTGTCACACCAATAAAGGTACCCAGTATTCCCGCAATGGCGCCCTGAATCATAAAGATTTTCATGATGGAACGGGGTGTGGCGCCAAGTGTTCTTAAAATCGCAATATCCGCCTGCTTTTCGGTTACCGTCATAACCAGTGTGGAAACCAGATTGAAAGCGGCAACGGCAACAATCAAAAGCAAAATGATAAACATCATCCGTTTTTCCATTTGAACTGCGGCAAACCAGTTCCGATTCATCCTGGACCAGTCGCGAACCATGATATCGCCATTATTCAATTGTTTTGCCAGTTCCCATGCAACTACCGGCGCCTGATGCATGTCTTTAATACGGAGTCTTAAT
>CAZAIY010000141.1:0-3674 GCA_964485295.1 uncultured Oxalobacter sp.
GGATGGCATTCGCAAGCACTTCCATACTGATTCCCATAGGAACAAGAAACTCCTCACGCAGAACTTCACCCGGATGAATGTTTGGCAGTCTGTCCATTGTCTCGCTCCTTTAGTGACAATCGCAAATTTCCACCATTTCAACAGGACTGATTTTGTTGATCTTGTTGAGCAGATTGACGTCAAGCGTTTTCAAATCATAATCGGTTTGCAAGTTCAACCAGTATTGTGGGGTTTGCCCAAACACTTTACCTATCAGACAGGCTGTTTCAACAGTAATAGGACGTTTTCCATTCACAATATGGGATATGTTCATACGGGATACACCGATTTTACGTGCCAGTTCTGCTTGAGACATGTTTGTTTCATCCAGGATTTCTGCCAGAAATATACCAGGATGAATAGCAGGCAAATTGTTTTGAAAAGTCATAATGTATTCCTTTTAATGATAGTCCACAATTTCCACATCATAAGCATTTCCATTTTCGAAACGGAAGCAGATACGCCATTGATTGTTTATACGAATGCTGTACTGACCAATTCTGTCATGAGAAAGTTTTTCAAGTCTATTGGATGGGGGTGCGGACAAAATCCTTTCCTGTCCAGAATTTTGTCCGCACCCCCGACTACATCCCAAAAGATGTAGATCTAAATGGACGATGTTCAGATTTCAATCATCCAGATGAAATGGCTTTAACTTCCGGGATACCAACTGATTTTTCAAACTAATATATTGCGGTAATCCATTTTTATATTCTGGATAATTTTCACCCTGTATCAGTGGCAGCAAATAACGTCGACATGCCTTTGTAATACCAAAACCATCTTCTCGAATAAAATCCAATGGCATGCGCTTTTCAACATTGGCAACATTCCTTAAATCAGCCTTTCCAATACGATATTGATAAGGTTCATCTGAAATCCGTTCTATCGTTGGCATAACAGAACTCTTTCCTTCAAGCGCAAAATTAACAGCAGCACATCCTAATTCATAAGCATGCTGAACATCTGTTGCAGAAACCAAATGTCTTGCTGATCGTTGTAAATAACTGGCAACCGCCCAATGAAAAGGATGCCCCAATTGATCATGAATCATATTGGCAATAATCGGAGCGGTTCCACCCAAATGGGCATGACCAAATGCATCTTTTGACCCCTGCTCTGAAATAAATTTGCCATCCGGATATTTACACCCTTCTGAGACCACAACAGTACAGTACCCAAACTGTTTGATATTTTCCTCAACACGAGCAAGAAATTTCTGCTCATTAAATTCAACTTCCGGGAAAAGAATAACTACCGGAATACCATAATCCTCCAGAAGACCGCCGGCAGCAGCAATCCATCCGGCATGACGCCCCATCACTTCAAGAACAAAAATACGAGTCGATGTTTTTGACATCGACCGAACATCAAAAGAAGTTTCCAATGCCGATACAGCAATATATTTTGCAACGGAACCATATCCAGGACAGCAATCCGTAAAAGGCAAATCATTGTCGATAGTTTTGGGAATATGGATTGCCTGTATGGGATATCCCATTAATGAAGCATATTGGGACACTTTTAAACAGGTGTCAGCGGAATCATTGCCCCCGTTATAAAAAAAATATCCAATATCATGCGCACGGAAAACATCAAACAGGCGCTTAAAAACGTTACTGTCTTTTTGTGGATTTTCCAATTTAAAGCGACAGGAACCAAAAGCACCTGCCGGCGTGTAATATAACTGAGCAATATTCTTGTCTGTTTCCCTGCTCGTATCAATCAGTTCTTCATTTAACGCCCCTAAAATACCATTTAAACCGGCATAAACCTTGCCAACTTTATCTGGATATTTTCGGGCTGTTTCTATTACTCCACAGGCAGAAGCATTAATGACAGCGGTAACCCCTCCTGACTGGGCATAAAAAATATTTTTCTTCATGATTGACCTACTACTTTTCCTGAGATGCACATTCTGCGCGTCTATTAACTTAAGTTACTGATTCTTAATAATTTCCAAACAGCAAAAAAAATATGAATATACGACAACAACGATTTCCTGAAAAACTTTTTTTACCTTTATACTATTTTCCCAAAAACAATATGTAAAATGTTTTTCTGAATAAGTTTATCCCTATTAATCCGGATGAACAGAAAAGATAACCCATTTATAACATCATCCTCTTCATTTTTTGAAAATAAAAAACTTGAATGTCAGATGCAGAAAAAGAAAAAAGGACTAAAAACTTCTTTAAAGAAAATTACGCCCTTTCCTAAAGCAACATTATCTGAACAACAAGATCTGCGTATTTTGCATTTGGATACAGAATGGGTACAAGGGGTCATGCGAATTAATAATCCATTGGAGATCGTCCTGGATTATGTCCAGCAAATGATGATCTGGATGCTTTTTTGCCCCTCTCCCAAACATATTGTCCAATTAGGTCTTGGCAGTGCCTCTTTGACCAAATTTTGTTATCACACTTTTCCCGATACAAAAATCACGGCTGTAGAACTGAATCCAAACGTTATTGATATCTGCCATACGGCTTTTCATCTGCCTGAAGAAAATAATCGTCTTCGCATCATTGAAGGAGATGCAATGGATTATGTCCAATCCCAGGCAAATAGGAACCATATTGATATTTTACAGGTGGATTTATACGATGAATTGGCACGGGCACCCGTACACGACACCATCGATTTTTATCAGGCCTGCGCAAATTGCCTCAATCCTAATGGCATGATGACCATGAATATATTTGGAGAGGATTCAAATCGATTTCAGACTCTTGAAATCATTGATCATATTTTCGATGCCGTCATCTGGCTTCCTGAAGTACATGGTGCAAATATCGTTGCACTGGCATTTAAAAAAGCACCCGCTATGGCTTTTAGTGAGCTTTATGAACGGGCAGAAAGTATCCGAACCGATACAGGATTATCCTCTATACGTTGGGTGGATGGACTGTATGCATGGATGGAACAGCAAACTGAAAATACGGATTAAAAATGTTGCAAAAAAAATGGCTTTTATCTTTTTTTACCCTGTTTCTTGCGTGGCCTTGTTTTTCCAGTACCGCTTTAGCGACTGATCAAACAGCGCCGATTTCCTTTAGAGAACGTCATTTGACGTTAGCACCCCCGTCAGGCTGGAAAAAACAGCCCATGGATTCAGGATTATTAAAAAACTGCATGATCTATGCCCCTGAAAACACCACTGTGACATTTGGTGTAAGTGTCTGCCCAGCATTTAAAGAGGATGCCACTTTTTCAGAACTGGTTGATGAATTCAAACAGGTTAAGGGCGCCCGTTTTATGACATTCAAAAAAAGTACCGTATTCAAAAATGACGATATCATTATTATCTTTGCTCCATTAAAAGAAGCAGATGACGGAGCCGCTTTTATTCTCCTGTCAAAAAATTTAGCCAATAAGGAGGTTATCCTGAATGCCCGTCCCCTATTGGAATTATTTACCGATTTTGATATGCCAAAAGAATTGTTTCAACCTGATAACTTTTGACAGATACGCAAAAAATCATTTTATGCATAAATGTGAAAAATTAATTTCACTAATTTTTATAATTTCCACACAACTATCAGCATCACCTGTAAACTATACCTGTTAATTTTTTTCAATATCGTATCCCTATGAAAATGAAAGTTTTATTATCAATCATTGCCTTCCTT
>CAZAIY010000141.1:3684-3902 GCA_964485295.1 uncultured Oxalobacter sp.
AAAATATCAACCCGGACACCTATTCAGTTGGTGGAACAGGAAAAGTCAATAGTACAAGAGCAGGCGTTGTTGTCGGCGTCAGAACGGTTTCTGTTGAAGGAACCAATACCACCGGAAAAACTGCGGGCGCACTGGCAGGAGGTGTTGCCGGTTCAACTATTGGCGGGAGCACCCGAGCCAATATTTTAGGAGCCATTGGCGGTGCCTTGATCGGTGGA
>CAZAIY010000142.1:0-3901 GCA_964485295.1 uncultured Oxalobacter sp.
AATAGAAAACAGGCAAAATAACATCACTTATTTTCAGGTCTCCGATAACCGGATCCAAAATCAATAACCCATCAATTGCAATAACCAAGGTGTCAATAACCCTGTTAATGTCCCATTCAGTATCAACCCCAAACTCGAATAGGCACCCAAACGAGAAGTCTTTTCCATTGCACGCGCAGTTCCGACAGCATGCGAAGCCGCTCCCAAAGCAAGACCTTGTGCAATTCGACTTCGTACACGGATTAATTTAAGAAAGCCCAAACCAAATATCGCACCAAAAATACCTGTCAGAATAACAATAACGGCTGTTAACGCAGGTATGCCATTGAGTATACGGGATACCTCTATTGCAATTGGCGTTGTCGCGGATTTTGGCGATAATGAAATAAAGACTTCGGGGGTGGCTCCTAACAAACAGGCAATAAATACAACCGAAAAAACGCCTGAAACACAAGCAACCAATTGCGACACCAATATGGGAATGGCTTGTTTTTTAATTTGCTCTAATTGCCGATACAGAGGAATTGCCAATGCAACAATGGCGGGTTTTAAAAAAAAGGAAATATAACGTCCGCCACCTTCATAAGCATCATAAGAAATATTTCCTATTTTAAGAACAAGAATAATTACAGCCATAGCCAAAAGAATCGGATTTAAAAAAATCCAACCCAACCGACGCTGTAATAATTGTGCACCCCAGAAAACAGTAATTGTCAGTGCCACAAAAAGGATATCATTGTGCAAGAATTGAGTCATGAGCGACGACGCCGAAATAGTTGATATGTCCAACCTGTCAACGCAAGTACAATTAGTATGCTTACTATAGTTGCAACCGTAATAGGAAACCATTCCGCTGCAATCAAGTCAAAATACAATATCAAAGCAACACCGGGTGGCACGAAAAAAAGTCCAAAATGTGATAGAAGGACATTGGAAACATCCTGTACCCACTCCAACTTTACCCAGCCTTTTTTTAATAAAAAGGTTAACAACAGCATTCCAATAAGAGCCGAAGGAAATTGTGTATTTGTCAGCGCGACAATAATTTCACCAAAGGCTAAACAGAGAAAAACAATGACACATTGACGAAGTATCTGCATAACAGTTTTTATGGAAAAAAGATGTTTTCAAACAGTTTTTTATATAAGTTAAACTATTAGACTAACTGCCGGACCCGTCCTTTACCAGTAAAACCTAATTTTTTAAGTTTGAAGCGACTGGCAAGGATATTCCTTTTTCTTCGCAAACCATTTTTACGACATTCCAGGTTTCTGCCAATTCTGCCAAGGCATCTTCAGGCGTATCACCAAAAGCGGAAATCTCAGGACGTTCAATAAATTGAGCAAGCCAGGTACCTTTATCGTCCTGATACAAATTTATAGAAAATCCATCAAAACGATTTTTCATATTTCCTCTCCAAATTTTTATTACTTTTTTTATTGCCAATCATGTAAATCATTCGAAAAAGTCTTCCCAAAAACGCTTTTTCTATAACTGGCACCTGATAAGAACATCATGATGAATCTGTATGGAGTTATCTTATCCAAAAATTTCTTAAAAAAACAGGGCGGATCCTTTTTGCATTGCTAGTGACATAAAAACGCATTTCCTCAATCGTGCCCATCACAGGGGAAATGCTTTTAATGCATAGTTGAAAAAACTGTATTATTCTCCCCCTTTTGCAACTGCTTTAATGCTTCAGCACATTCCCTGCTTCCTGCGGCAATACCTTTTTCATACCATTGCCGGGCCATTTCCGGATTTTTTTCAACTCCCGTACCATTCTTATATAAGGCGGCCAGCCAAAGATATGCCGGCATGAAATCAAGTTCAATAGCAGATTCCAGAAAAAACAATCCTTTTTTCCTATCAATCTTTCCATGCGTGCCTGTAACCAAATAATGGCCAAGAATAGCCATTGTCCGTTCATCACCTTTTTCTACAACTTTGAAAAGCCATTCGTGGCCTTTTTCAATGTCACGAGAAACATATCTGCCAGATAAATAAATATCTGCCAGATGATTGCCGGCATTGACATACCCCTTGTCAAAGGCTTGTTCCAGCATCTCCAAACCTTTTTCGATCTGAGCTTGACACCCTTCTCCTGCCAACAACATCATGCCAACCGCAGCACGTGCTGACAGCACACCCCCTTCGGCTCCCGAAGACAATAGTTCAAATGCTTTTTTTAAATCTTTTTCAACACCATAACCAGATTGATAAAACCAGCCCAAATTAGAAAAAGCGCGAGGCTCTCCTGCTGCAATTGCTTTTTTATACCACTTTACAGCCAAATCCAGATTTTGCTGAATCGCAATACCCAATGCATGGATCTTGCCCATATGAAAAAGAGCTGTGGCATTACCTGTTTCTGCCAGATTCCGGATTTTTTCTATCGCTTTTGGATACAATTCAGGTCGTTTGTCTCTGGATTCGTCTATATCTTTTATGCGTTTATTAGCTGATTCCTTGTATTTGGCATCCACAGGAGCATGAAGAAGATAACAAATGAAATCTCCTTGAGAAGGGCTGTTTTTTATTTCTTCCCAAATAATTTCATCGATTTCACGATCATCGATAGGAAGCATTTGTATGTGCAAATTCATTTCCTTTTTTGTATTTTATGTTGACTACCGCTTTTGATAATTTACTTAATTAAGAAAACTAACATTCAACTATACTGACGGCCAAACCACCCAAACTTGTTTCTTTATATTTTGCATTCATATCACGACCCGTTTCTGCCATCGCTTTAATTGTTGCATCCAGCGTCACTCTATGCAAATCAACATCTTCATTTGTTGCAACAAGAAAAGCATTATAGGCTTTGAGTGCCCCCATGGCATTTCGCTCAATACAAGGTATCTGCACATATCCCCCTACAGGATCACATGTCAGCCCAAGATGATGTTCAAGCGCGATTTCTGCCGCATTTTCCACAATCTGGGCAGAATAGCCTTTAGCCTGGGCTAACATGGCAGCAGCCATAGCGGAAGCAACACCAATTTCACCTTGACATCCTACTTCCGCACCAGCAATTCCAGCATTATGCTTTGCAATAAATCCGATAGCGGCCGCGGCAAGCAACCCCTCTCTGACAGCCTCGGTCGGCAAATGAAAATGCTCTTCCAGCATCATCAAAACAGATGGAATAACCCCGGCCGCTCCACAAGTGGGCGCCGTAACAATAATCCCTCCTGCGGCATTTTCCTCTGCCACGGCAAAAGCATATGCATTTAAAAGGCAAAGAAAATGATCTATTTGGCTTTCACAAGTTTTAGCACTTTCTGCAAGTTGAGCCGCTTTCCTGTAAACCCTCAATGTTCCAGGCAACATGCCTTCAATTTTTATACCTCTTGCCACAGAACGACGCATAACGTCAGCAAGCTTATCCAGTTCTGCCAATACCATAGCGGGTGATTTGCCTGTAAGAGCAACTTCATTGGCAAGCACGATCTGTGGAATGGATAATCCTGTATCAGAAACAATACGCTGCAATTCCGTAGTTGACGTATAGGGGTATGGCAAATCATTTTGCCGGGGCAAATCCCAGCCTTCCCACTGGATAAAGCCTCCACCCACGGAATAATAGATTTTCTCAAACAGAACCTGATTATCAGTCGCTCGCAATTCACAAATCATTGTATTGCTATACGGATATGAATGGTCTATGACATCATCAACCATCACTTGCGGATCAACCATAAAAACAAAAGGTCCTATGATGATACGTCTGTCTTCTTTTGATCGAGAAAAGACATTCACGGGAAGATCAGGTGGACAATGTGCAGGATCATATCCCAAAAGGCCTGTTGCAACGGCTTTATGGGTTCCGTGTCCAAAGCCCGTAGCACTTAAAGATCCCAGCAAACGAACACGAATATTTTTTGCAGAAAATAAA
>CAZAIY010000143.1:0-3899 GCA_964485295.1 uncultured Oxalobacter sp.
ACTCCCAAAGAGGACATCCTTAGCCAAAAAACTGTCCCCAAAAACCTTTTCAAACCTGTAGAGGCAATAACATAAACCTATCTTACAGCCAACACATCGATTCAATTGCCCAAAAAGAATCCCAAAAACCCTCTTATTCTTGGCTTAACTTTTCATTTTTTGCCGATAACATGTTATCTGTCATGAAACCCAAAGCAAAAAAACCGTTTGTGCGCACGAATAAATACTTTTACAAGATATTGATTTTGCTATTCTTTTTGATGGCAACGAATACTTTTGCGCAAACAGCTGCCATTCAGACGGCTTCTTTGGCAGAACCCGTCTTACCGGACAACACCATTTTGCAATCCGGGTCATCCGCACAAACTGAAAACCTGGATGACCTGGCCCAAATTGCCAGACAGTTCCTGCTTGAAAAGACCAAGGAATTTGATGGGAAAACGGAAATTCTGATTACCCCTTTGGATTCGCGGCTTAAACTTGCCGACTGTGAAAAACCGATTCCCTACCTTTCCCAGGGCGCAAAAATCTGGGGAAAAACAACGGTTGCGATTCGCTGCGAGGCTCCTGAAGCCTGGCGGATCATGGTAAAAGCACAGGTCAAAATCCATACGGCTTACCTGACAGCAGCCAAGGTTTTGCCCCGGGGTCATATCATTGGCGAAAATGATCTGGCTCTGGTTACCGGTGACATTACCGACATGCGAACCGGTGTATTGACGGACAAACAGCATGCCATTGGACATACGGTTAACCGGACCATTCAGCCGGGATCAGCCATCTGGGCCGACCAGCTGAAAACGGCACAGATCATTCAGCAGGGTCAAACGGTCACCGTTATCAGCCAGGGTAAAGGGTTTCGGATTTCAAGTGACGGACAGGCCATCAATAATGCCTGCCAGGGACAACTCGCAAAAGTGAAAATGCCTAATGGTAAAATAGTGAAAGGAATTGCCAAATCGGATGGCATAATTGAAGTATATTTTTAAAATTATTGATAATTTGCAAATAAAACGGCAAAAGAAGCTAAAGTTTCAGGCTGAATAACCGATAATGGTGTAAAGCCATATTGAAAACCAGTCTGAAAAGGAAAATGTTGTGAAAATAGATGACGCCCTGAAAAAAGTCGCCACGACATCGGCAAACGATGTCAAGCAAAGGCAGACAGCAAAAGCAGACGCTGCAAAAACCGACGGTGCGGCAAAAACGGCTACAACGTCTGGTTCCGGTAATGCAAGCTCTGTTGTAAGTATTTCCACGCAGCTTCAAAGCATGATGGAGCAGGTGGGAGATGTGAATTCCTTTGATGTACAGAAAGTGGAAGAAATCAAAGCCGCTATTGCCAGCGGACAATTTCAGGTCAACCCTGAAAAAGTTGCAGATGGCCTGATCCGTACTGTCAGCGAGCTGATTCAAAGACCTGGAAAATAAACATGAGCGAAACCATCACAGCAATGGCAACTTACCTGAAGAAGGAAATAGAAGGAGCAACGGAATTGCTCTATGTCCTTCAGGAAGAACAAAACCATTTGCTGTCACCGCGTATAGATGAACTGGAACCACTGGTTGCAAAAAAAGCCAACCTGGTTGCCCAGCTCTCCCAATATACCCGGGATCGTTATGATTTGCTCAAAAAATCCGGACATGAGGCGACTCTTGCCGGAATGAATGGCTGGATTGAAAACGCCAAAAGCAGGGAACTGGATACCGCCCAACTTCAGGAGAACTGGAACAAACTGATTTCATTATCCCAGTCCGCAAAAGAATTAAACCGATTAAATGGTTTGCTGATTTCCACACATATGACCAGAAATCAGCAGGCATTGGCCATACTCCATGGCTCCAGCCAGCAAAATACCGGCATGTACGGCCCGGATGGCCATCCCAGCCGTATTCCTGCAACACCTGTTCGAAGTGTTGTCACTGGCTAGATTAAGACAAGTTTTTCCCTTTTCAGAAATGTACTTGCATGGCTACCGAAAGGTAGCCATTTTTTTATCACCGGTTCTGTTTGTCATTCACAAATATAATAATGCGCATGATCATGCCAGAAAACGTGAGAAAGGATCGGTTAAATGACAAATACGAAAACGGTTTGAACCCGGTTTTCATTTGTGATGCGACATTTTCAGATGCCGGATGGCTTCTTCATTTCCCTGCCTGGCCGCTTTTTCGTACCAAACCAAAGAGGCATCCTCATTTAAAGAAACCCCTTTACCTGTACGATAACAATGTCCCAGCATCACCTGAGCCTGGGCATGTTCCTGCATGGCGGCTTTTTCAAACCACAAAAAAGCTTCCGTGACATTCTTTTCAAAACCGCCGGTTCCGTGATAATAGTATTGTGCCATCAGAAACTGGGCTTCACGATGACCTTCTTCCGCCGCTTTGTGCAGCCATTTCCCGGCAATGACGTCATCCGGATCAATTCCCTTGCCGGTATGATACATATGACTCAGTAAAAACTGGGCGTCCGTATCACCTCGTTCCGCAAAGCGTTTCACAACACCAAATGCCTTGGTGTATTCCCCAACCTGATAATAGGCAATCCCGTCTGACAGGTCATCGGCAACTGCTTCTACCGATAAAAACCCCGTAAAAAAGAGAAAACAGAAAAGGTATTTCCATGTTCCCTTAAAAAACCGTCCCATATCTCATCCGAAGAGTTAAATAACCCATCTTCATTTTATCTTTAAAAAATAAGTCCTTGCAAGTCAGTCGAAATATTCGCCGTCCTGATGGCAGCGTTTCATGCAAAAACCTTTTGAGGCAAAAAACCGGCAAGGTTTCTACTCTTCCCTGGATTCTTCATCCTCTTCTTCCGCTTCTCCTGTATATACGGCAATTTCCTTTACCTTTTCCGGCAGGGTCGTCAGAACGGTTAACGAAATCCGCCGGTTACGTGAGCGGCCTTCAGGTGTTGCATTGTCGGCAATCGGGTCGTTTGCGGCTCTTCCGATTGCAACCAGCCGGTTTTCGGCAATCCCGTTTTCGACAAAAAGACGCACAACGCTGCTTGCCCTGGCAGAAGAAAGTTCCCAGTTCGAAGGATACTGCAGGGAATGGATAGGCAAATTGTCAGAAAAACCTTCAACCTGTATATGATTGGGTTCATTTTTTAGAAGATGGGCAACTTCCCTTAACACTTCTTTTGACTGCGAAGACAGACTGGCTTCAGCGGACGCAAACAATATGCTGGCACTGATTTCCACATTCACACCGGAAGCATTTTGGACAACCTTGACTTTTCCTTCCTTGATAAAAGGGGAAAAAATGTCCACCAGATCCCGACCAATACCGGTCATCTTCTCGCGCTCTTTCCGGATTTCCAGATTGCCCAGCGCTTTTTTACGATTGGCAAGACTCTGGATGGGGGTTACCGTTCCAACCGCTGTTTTTTCATCAATCGCAAAGGAAGGCAGACCTTTCAAACCGAAAGCCGAACCGATGGATCTGGTCAGTTCCCTGTATTTGCTTTCATTCACGGAAGAGATGGCATACATCACCACAAAAAAGGCAAAAAGCAGCGTAATGAAATCCGCATAGGAAACCAGCCATCTTGACTGATTGTCAGGCTCGTCTTCCCGTTTCTTTCGCGCCATTGAACCGCCCTCTTTTTTTTCGTTTCATCCTTCAAATGTCAGGAATGGACATGAAACTATCTTCTGTTAAAAATCGCCATTCTTTCCACAATCATGCGGGGATGATCCCCCATTAGCATGCCATGGAAAGCTTCCAGCAGCATTTCGCGTTTAGCCACCTCATGAGCCAGGTGGGCTTTCAGGCGATTTCCGATCGGAATAAATACAAGGTTTGCCAGACCGACACCATAAATGGTTGCCACAAACGCAATGGCAATACCACTACCCAATCGGGTCGGATCGGACAGATTTTCCATC
>CAZAIY010000144.1:0-3854 GCA_964485295.1 uncultured Oxalobacter sp.
AGAAAATTGGCATGATTTTGTTTCCTGGACAATTCGGAATGGATGGGGAGGACTGGAAAATCTTTCCTTGATTCCCGGGACGGTTGGCGCCGCTCCTGTTCAGAATATCGGTGCCTATGGTTCTGAATTGCAGGACTTTTTTTATTCCTTGCGTGCATTTGATTTTGAAACGGGAGATATTCGGACTTTTTACAAACCGGATTGCCGGTTTGCCTATAGAGACAGCATTTTCAAGCAGGAAAAAACGGGACGTTATGTCATAACGGATGTCACTTTTGCATTGCCAAAAAACTGGAAACCCAATCTGACCTATTCTGATGTTGCCCGGGCGTTCATGCATCCGGATCAGGATGTGTCTCCGGAAATGATCAGCCGTGTTATTGTGGATATCCGGAAAAGCAAATTGCCGGATCCCGCCCGAATAGGCAATGCCGGCAGTTTTTTCAAGAATCCGACCGTATCTTTAACAACATATGAACGGTTAGTGAGTATTTACCCGCAAATTCCGGCTTATGTTCAGCCAGATGGGAATTACCGTATAGCAGCAGGGTGGTTAATCGATCAATGTGGCTGGAAGGGAAAAGTCCATGGCAATGCAGGTGTATGTGAAACACAGGCACTTGTATTGGTAAATTATGGTCAGGCAACAGGAGACGAAATCGTCGAATTGTCACGCAAAATACAATATGATGTCCATTCCCGTTTTGGCCTGATGCTGGAACCGGAACCCGTTTTTGTAAAAGGGACAGGAAAGTAATTTATTTGTGTTTTTCCAAAAAAGACGAAAGTTTGCCTGCCATTAAAACGTCATTTTGGACAATGCCTTTTTCCGTGATAAGGGCTGTAATGAATTTGGCAGGTGTCACATCAAAAGCCGGGTTCCTGATGGCAACGCCTTGGGGCGCCCAGTGGTAATCCCTGAAACCCTTGACCTCATTGATATCCCGCTCTTCAATAGGAATATCCCTGCCGGTTTTGATGGAAAGATCGATCGTTGACAAAGGGCATGCCACATAAAAGGGGATGTTGTGTTGTCGGGCCAGAACAGCAATCATATAGGTGCCAATTTTATTTGCGACATCACCGTTGGCTGCAACACGATCGGCTCCGACAATAACCGCATCGACTTCACCTGTTTGCATCATATGTCCGGCCATGTTGTCGGTGACAAGTGTTACAGGAATATTTTCCTGTACCATTTCCCAGGCCGTCAGACGGGCCCCCTGCAGAAAGGGACGGGTTTCATTGGCGATGACGGATATTTTTTTTCCTTGTGCCTTGGCGGATCGAAAAACACCAAGTGCCGTTCCATGTCCTGCAGTAGCCAGGGCGCCAGCATTGCAATGTGTCATGACACGGGCACGATCGGGTAAAAGAAAAGCGCCATGATTTCCCATGGTCTGGTTGATGGAGATATCTTCTTTTTTAATGGTATGCGCTTCTAAAAGCAGACGGTTTGCAATTTCTTCTGGCGTTAAATGGGAAAGGGAATGAAAAAGGGATCGCATTCTGTTTAGTGCCCAGAAAAGATTGACCGCAGTAGGACGACTTTTCGCCAGCAGTTCAAAGCTTTCAAGAAGTCCGGATTGGAAATCGTCAAAAGCCATTTCTTTCAATCGCAAGGCTTCCAGGGCAATTCCGTATGCTGCGGCAACACCAATAGCCGGTGCTCCACGGATGATCATGTTGCGAATGGCATCAGCAACAGATGAAGCAGAGTCGGTACGGACATATTCCAATGCCATGGGCAGGATTCGCTGGTCGATCATTTCCAGAGCATGGTTTTTCCAGCGAAGTGTTTCTACAACATTGGCAGAGCACATGTTTTTTTATTCCCCTTCAAATTCACACAAGGTAAAAACGGAATAACCTTCTTCCTTGAGTTGCCTGCTTCCACCCAAATCGGGCAGGTCAACCAGAAAAGCGGTTTCATGTATGATGCCACCACTTTTTTCAATTAATTTGATGGCGGCTTTTACAGTTCCGCCTGTCGCCAGCAAATCGTCAACCAGGAGAATCTTTTCTCCTGCAGAAATGGCATCTTCATGCATTTCAATTTGATCGGAACCGTATTCCAGTTGGTAATTTTCACTTCTTATTTTTCCAGGAAGCTTGCCCTTTTTTCTGATCAGGATCAAACCACAGCCAATGGCATAGGCAATTGGAGCACCGATCAAAAATCCTCTGGCTTCGATAGCAGCGATTTTGTCAATTTTTTCGTTTTTATAGCGATCTACAAACTGATCGATTGTTTTTCGCAATCCTTCCGGATTTAAAAGAAGGGTTGTTATGTCACGAAATAGAATCCCTTTTTTAGGGTAGTCCGGAATAGTACGAATGTAAGAAATAATAGACATAATTTTTTATTGAAGTGATGTGGTTAAGATGATTTCCATTGACCGTAATTTTTGAATTGTGCAATGACTTCCTGCATCTGTTTTTCAGATAGAAGTGGCGGCTCGCCAATTTGAAGAACACGCCAGTATTGCTCGCATAAAGTTTCCACTTCCATGGCAATAGAAAAAGCATGATTCAAATTCTGTCCAGTTGCAATCATGCCATGATGTGACAAAAGACAGGCATTTCTGTTTCTGATTGCCTCAATTGCAAAATCCGAAAGTTCCTGTGTTCCAAAAAGAGCATAACGGGCACAACGAATTGAGTCTCCACCAGCGACGGCTATCATGTAATGAAAAGCGGGAATCCCGCGTTGCAGGCAGGCCAGGGTTGTGGCAAAAGTGGAGTGCACATGTATGACGGCATTGATATGTGGATAATGAATAAGCATGTCACGATGAAGCCGCCATTCCGTACTGGGTTTAAGATGACTGTCGTGGTTTCCTGCAAAATCCATTTTGACAAGTGCGTCATTGGAAATTTCTTTGGCAGGGATACCACTTGGCGTGATTAAAAATGAATTTTTGTCCAGACGAACACTGACGTTTCCTGTTGTCCCATGATTTAATCCGGAATCAACCAGTTTTTGATTCGTCAGCCGCAAATTGTCTCGCAGCATATTTTCCTGGGTGGAAAGGATCGGGCTATTCATTTTTTAATACCCTTTTTGCAACTGCATCCAAACGGGAAAGTAATTGTGGATCCCGTAGTTCTGGTGCGGTAATTAAGGCATGTTCAAGCGCAAACTGACAGGAACAGGTGTAAATGGCACGGTCATTTCCTAAAACGGGAATGACATGTTGCAGGAGTAATCTGGCTTTTTCTGCATTTTGTTGAAGTATCTGGATAATCTGACTGACAGAAACATTCTCATGGTCGGGATGCCAGCAGTCATAGTCCGTTACCATGGCAATGCTGGTGTAACAGATTTCGGCTTCTCTGGCGAGCTTGGCTTCCGGCATATTTGTCATGCCGATCACATCGCATTTCCAGCTGCGGTACAGCTCGGATTCGGCCAGAGTTGAGAATTGCGGACCTTCCATGGCGAGGTAGGTGCCGCCCATAACAGTTTCTATGCCGGACTGCTTGCCTGTTTGATGGATTAACTGATTCATGCGGCGGCAGGTAGGATGTGCCATGGAAATATGAGCGACACAACCGGAATCAAAAAAGGTGCTTTGGCGTTTGTGTGTCCTATCGATATATTGATCAATCAGTACAAAAGTACCTGGATGCAGGTTTTCCTTGAGGGAGCCTACCGCACTCACGGAAATGATCTGGGATACACCTGCCCTTTTTAATACATCAATATTGGCTCGATAATTGATTTGGGAAGGATTGAAAGGATGTCCTCGACCATGACGTGGCAAAAAAACGACTTCATGGGAACCCAGTTTTCCAAAGAGCAGTTCGTCAGAAGGATCCCCAAAAGGAGAGGTCATTTTTTTCCATTGTGT
>CAZAIY010000145.1:0-3824 GCA_964485295.1 uncultured Oxalobacter sp.
GGCTTTTTATCTTTCCCGAACCTATTTTACAGCAGGCAATCTTGCCATCAAAAAAGCCTGCGCCATCTCAAAAGGGGTTCAACTGGCAAAAGATCTGGGTAATCTTCCTGCCAATGTCTGTACTCCGACCTATTTGGGGGAACAGGCGAAAAAACTGGCCCAGACCTACCAGTTCAATGTGCAGGTTTTGGACAGAAAGCAGGTGCAGTCCTTAAAAATGAACAGTTTTCTTTCTGTTGCAAAAGGAAGCGATGAACCACCCAAATTTATTGTCATCCGTCATAATGGCGGAAAAGCAAAGGAACCGCCTGTCGTACTGGTTGGAAAAGGCCTGACCTTTGATTCCGGTGGCATTTCCTTAAAACCGGGTGCCGGCATGGATGAAATGAAATACGACATGTGTGGTGCCGCAGCGGTATTGGGGACTTTCGTTGCCATTGGAGAAATGAACCTGAAACAAAACATTATTGGTGTCATTCCTTCCTGTGAAAACCTGCCTTCAGGACATGCCAATAAACCGGGAGATATTGTGACTTCCATGTCAGGTCAAACGATTGAAATTTTGAATACGGATGCGGAAGGCCGTCTTATTTTATGCGATGCCTTAACCTATACTGAACGATTCAAGCCGGATGTCGTCATCGACATTGCAACTTTGACAGGGGCCTGTATTGTTGCTTTAGGCCACCACAACTCGGGACTTTTTACCCGCGATGACGATGCCCACAATCAACTTGCCGATGATTTGTTATCTGCCGGAAAAAACTGTGGGGATACGGCCTGGCGCATGCCTATTCAGGATGTCTACCAGGAACAGCTCAAATCCAATTTTGCAGATATGGCCAATATTGGCGGACAGCCCGCAGGCAGTGTGACTGCAGCCTGTTTTTTGGAGCGGTTTACCCGTAAATATACCTGGGCACACCTGGATATTGCCGGAACGGCATGGAAAAGTGGTGCGGCAAAAGGCGCAACCGGGCGTCCCGTACCGTTACTATCCACCTATTTATTCGAAAGAGAAAATTAATTAATGAATTAATTGATCAAGAACAAAATAAAAGGGACCGTTTCATTACCCGGTCCCTTTTATTTTTCATGAAAAAGGTATTTTTACATGCCTCTGAATTGAGAACACATTTGAAACATTCTGACAGATGGGCTGACTGCTTTTCTGCGACACCATTTTGAAGTCAATTTCAGCAATTCCTTAATATCCCGACCGGATATCCCTTTAAAAGTGTCAACGAGATCATCAATTAAATCGTCACTTAATTCAAATTCAAACTGGTCGGCCAAAACACGCCATATTTGTCTGGCCTCTTCCGGTCTGGGAGGCTCATACACAATCGTTGCGATACAACGTGATGTAATGGCGTCATCAACATCATCTACCCGATTTGTTGTCAGGAAAAGCAATCCATGGAAATATTCCAGCGTTCTTAAAAAAGAAGCCACAACCGCATTATGATCCATATCATTACCACGCTGGCGGATATAAACATCCGCTTCATCAATCAACATTACCGATCCCCAGCGTTGGGCACGTTTGAGTATTTTTTCCAAATTGGCTTCAACCGCATCGGAATGAATGCCCAATTGACCGGAATGAACCCGGTATAACGGTCGCCCGACCACTTCCGAATAGACTTCTGCCGTCAGTGTTTTGCCTAATCCGGGCGCCCCTTTACATAATATCGTCGTGCCTCCCGATTTGCCCTCAATAATATCTTCCATCAGAATATCCATATCCTGCGTCAGAATATCAATCAAATCCCGATGTTCCTCGGGAAGAATCAGTTTTTCACGAAGAGCCGGATTATACTGGTATGGTGTCAGCCGATCGACATGAATCCACATATTGGAATGTGTTTTCAAATTAAAGCAGAAAATTTTAGGGTGAATCGGTATTTCAACAAAAGGTCGACCCACACTGGACCAAAGCGGAGAATCCAGTTGCGTGAAAAATTTTCTGGAAACAGCCCCTTCATCATTTATCACTTTGACGGGTTCATCAAAGAAAACCTGTTCCATACGGTGATGCCCCTGTTCAAGATTGACCTCCAGACCTCTTCCGACTGCGATGAACTGTTCATTCATCTTGGAGACATAATCTGAAAATTTATGAATGGTTTTTTGATAGTTTTCCTTCAGAAACGGGGTTTCCTTGACTATTCCTTTGGATGCCAGTATGTCAGCGACACGCTTGTATCCCAGATCCCCCCGGGTAAAATAAAGGAACCGGCTGGTCGGTCTTTCCTTGCTCATGTCTTCAAATCGCATCATGGGCGTATTGGCAATAATCTGCACAGTCACACTTGGCGGAGCAACCCTTCCCTCCTGTTCCTGAAAGTAAATATCATTGACCAGCCAGGGCATCTGCTCGCCCTGATTATCCGTAATGTATACCCACCCATCAATGGCATTTCCGATTAAGTATCTTGTGAGTGCCTGTGTCAGCATTTCCAGACTTTTCACTTCCACGTTAAACGGATCTTTTTCTGCCTGTCTTAACCCTTCAATGGTTCCGGCCTCACTGAAATATCCGGCATCATTTAGGTTGTCATAGAGCCATTCCTTATGAATTTCTTCCAGCTGATTGAAATAAACCGTTACCTTGTCATCATCCCGAAATAGCAAATAATTAGGAATATTTTGAACCCATGCCGCATTGGAAAAATTCGATTTTGCTTTTTTGGCAATAATCGATGAAATCGTAATAGCTATTCCCTGATAATTTTGTTGACTCATTTTTTATCCTGATTTCAATACACCCTGGCTTTAACATTGTCTTCCTTATAAAACATTTCTGTTTTATAAATATTTTTTTGTTTTTCTTCTAAAAGAGAGCCCGCCATACTAACGAAATCCCAGAAAAACGCATTGTCTCGCTTTTCAAAAAAAACTCATGTATTCAGTATTTCAGCGTATAGCATATCATAACGTAAGGAGAAGCACTTTCCGTAAAAAAAGATAAACAGCAAAACAAATCCCAAAGGAATCGGATAATTGAGAACCATCCAAAACTTGATAGAATGCCGAAAAGATCATTGAAAAGACTCAAGTATTAAAAGAAAATGGATCCATAACAGACAAACTTTTTTATGAGAAAAAAATGCGTATATCCCAATATCTTTTTATTTTTTTATCCGCCATATTGATCTGTTCCTGCACAACCGGACAAAAACACAATGCAGTAGAACCTTATGTGAAAGACGCCACTATTACGACCGATGTCAAAGCGGCTATTTTCAAGCAAACCGACCTTCATTTGGAAGAGATTGATATTGAAACGCAAAATGGCATCGTTCAGATCAGTGGTTTTGCACAGCGTCCCGATCAGATTGAAAAAGCAAATGAAGTTATTACCCATGTGGAAGGGGTAAAAGGGATAACAAATGACCTAACGATAAAAAAGGATTTGTTTCAGCAAAAAACGGCTGACTGAATCCACGTTAAACCCCACTATTTGATACGTTCATAAATAACAAAGGAATAGGGAATGGACGCATCTATTTCCTCCCTGGAAACTTCCTGAAAAATGTCCGAAGAAAATTCAGGAAAATACGTATCCCCGTCAAAAGAGGCATGAATGATCGATAAATACATCCGGGCTGCTTTACCCAGCGCCAGGGAAAAAATTTCCCCGCCGCCTCCAATCATAATGTCTTTCCCGAACTGTTCAGCCAGAACCAATGCTTCATCAAAACTATGCACGGTATAAGCGCCGTCCACTTTATAATCTTTTTGCCGGCTGACAATAATTGTTGTACGCCCAGGCAAAACCCGGCCTATTGATTCATGTGTTTTTCTACCTAAAATGAGGG
>CAZAIY010000146.1:0-3817 GCA_964485295.1 uncultured Oxalobacter sp.
ATGCGTATAACAATTTGAGCAATCAGAGCAGAAATTTTTTTAGTGAGATCGAAACATTGAAAGCCAATCAGGTGGTTATTGATGAGATGAGAGAAAAAGCAAGTGCCAGTATAAACAGGTTGATTGATGCAACCCTTTTAATATGCGAGGCACATGGATCCAAATTGGAGGATATGAAAAATGAAGGTGATCTGGATGTGGAAGTGATTGTAAATGACCTGCGCACAGAGCTGATCAATCAAATTCACGTTATGTTTTACGACGTGCGAGATGTCGTTGATCATGCTATAAGGCGAACCCTGCCAAAGAAATTTAGTATTTAAAAACTAAACAGGGCCGAAAAGGCATGATGTCAGGCCGTATGTCAGGACTGTTTTTTCTGACATACGGCAATTCATGTCATGAAAGTGCGGGGTGTTTTTGCCGGGCAGGAAAGTTTATATGTAAATGGAAATGTTACTGTTTTGAAAACAGTTGGGGATTTTTTCGGATCTGAATATACCTTTTTACCCGCACATCCCATTTGATTTTTAATCGCATTTCAATAAAAAAGAAAAAAAATTCTTCTCAACCCTAAATATTTTGTTTTTCTGTCCGTTAATACGGATATCAGGGATTACACACTTGAAAAAGATTTAAAGTGTGAACGGCAAAAGCAAGTTGATATAACCTTGAATATCAATCAATTGGCAAGACAGACTTAAACAGGAGAAGAAGATGGAAATCAGGTCTATTGGAAATGTTTCTGCTGGAAATAAACCAATAGTGGACAGTGGAATGGTTTCTCAGGTAGCACAAAATAAAGTTTCCGAACAAACGAATGTGCAAACGGTAAAAGCTGTACCACAGGTTGCAGAATCAGAGCAGTCAGCAGTCACACGCAAAGCGGCAGAAAAAGAGGATGTACAGGTTCAGGTAAAAAATAACAGTCAGCCGAATAAGGAAGCTTCAGTTCGTTTGACTTTGTCCCAGGCGGCAAAAGAGACACAGGATGTGCAGACGAAGGAAAGTGCCAAAACCGTCGTTTCGGAAAAAGAGGCTGAGGCAAGGCAGGTGGATTCCCAGCGCCAGAATCGTTCTGCCCAGTCGGAAGAGGCTGCCAAAGAGGCGGAAAAAGAACGTACTCAAAAAGCGGTGGATTATATTTCCGAATCGCTGGCATCCATACGCACCAATCTGGACTTGTCTGTTGACGAGGATTTAGGGCGTATTGTTGTCAAAATTGTTGATCCGGAAACAAAAGAAGTATTAAAACAGATACCTTCGGAAGAGGCGCTCGAATTGGCCAAATCCCTGGGTAAAATGAAGGGAATCTTTGTCAAGGAACGTGTCTGAATCACGAGTTGCACTAAAGAGTTAAGTCTGTCTGCCGTTAAATAGTAAATTGCCGGTTAAACGCGCAGTATTGAATGGATTTCTGTCAGGATTCCATAAAATAAGCCATATATGCACTTTTATTCGCCTGTTTGCCAATGGACAGGATCAGATAAGATGTAACTGGGTAGAGGAATAATAAGATGAGTACGATTACATCACTAGGTATTGGTTCAGGACTGGATCTGGAAAGTACATTAACCAGTCTGATGGAGATTGAAAAACAGCCTCTGACAAGGCTTGTGGAAAAACAGAGCAGCTATCAGACCAAGCTCTCTGCTTACAGTATGGTGCAAAGTGCCCTGTCAACGTTTGAAAGCGCGGTCAGCGGACTTTCTTCCATCAGCAAATACCAGAAAACCAATGCAGGCAGTACCAATACGGATATTGCAACGATTACAGCAAGCAGTACTGCATCGAATGGAACCTATTCACTGAAAGTAAGTCAGCTGGCACAATCCCAAAGTCTGGTTGCAAATGGTGTGGCAGATAAAAAGGTTGCAATTGGAAAGGGTACGATAGCGATTGATTTTGGTGAAATTTCCGGTGGCACGCTGGTAGATGGAAAATATACGGATGCGACATTTGAGTCAAACAACAAAGGCATCAAATATATTGAAATTGATGAAAGCAACAATTCCCTGGAAGGCATTCGCGATGCTATTAATGCGGCAGGTATCGGGGTTACGGCTTCCATTGTCAATGATGGCAGTGATGCGCCATACCGTCTGGTTTTAACCAATGAAGCAACCGGTAAGGAACAGTCCATGAAAATCACCGTGGATGGTGATACCGCTTTGGCAGATCTGCTAAATTATGATCCGACAGGTACGCAGAATATGGAGCAGACCCAGGCAGCTCAAAATTCGGAATTTACCTTAAACGGAATCAAGATCAGCAAGGCATCCAATTCCGTTAGCGATGCCGTGGATGGGGTAACAATCAAACTGCTAAAAGCGGATCCGGATGAATCAACCACGTTGTCTGTTTCGCGCGATACCAGTGCGGCCAAATCGGCGGTGGAAGAAATGGTTCAGGCCTACAATGATTTGATGACGACCCTGAAGGATCTGACATCATACGATTCGGAAACACAAACGGCATCTGTCTTGACCGGTGATTCAGCGGTTCGTTCCATTCAGGCCCAGGTCAAAAGCATGCTGTCCCAAACGATTTCCGGCGGTATTCAGGGATATCGTATGCTGGCTGATGTCGGTATCACAGTCAATAAAGACGGTGTTCTGGAAATTGACAGCTCGGAACTCGGAGAAGCACTGGAAAACAATTTTGATGCTTTTACCGCCATGTTTGCAGAAGGCGGATTAAGCAGTAATACTTCCATTACTTTTGAAGATGCGGCCGATTATGCCAAAACAGGTTCTTTTGAGGTGGAAATTGAACAGGTTGCGACAAAAGGAACCTATTCATTTAAATTGACGGATACGGGTAAGGGTCTGGATTTCACAAGTGTGAACGACGCGGCAGCGCGTACAATGCAGGTGACAGTGGATGGGGTAACCAAATCCATTACGCTCGATAACAAAAACTACGCCACGGCAAAAGAATTTGCGGCTGCCCTGCAGTCCAAAATCAATACGGCTTTCAAGGAAACGGATGCCAGTGTCAGTGTTGAAGTGGAAGATGGCAAATATACGGTGACTTCTTCTGCATGGGGATCCGCTTCTGAAGTTAAAATTGCCGAAACGGCAGGTTTCTTTGAAAAATTAGGTGAAGAACCCGGTCTGGATGTTGAGGGTACCATTAATGGCCAGGAGGCAACAGGTAAAGGTCAGACATTGACGGGTGCCAGCGGGACTGATGCTTATGGCATCAAGCTTAAAGTAACCGGAGATGAAAGCAATATCAAAGGTACGGTCAGTTTTACCCAGGGATTTGCCTATCAGTTTGCCAAACTGGCGGAAAGTCTGCAGGGTGATGGCAGTGCCATTCAGTCAAGAATTGACGGGGTTAATAAAACAATTACCCAGATTCAAGATGATTACGCCAAGTATGAGGAACGAATTGCGGCAAGAGAAGAACTCTATCGTCTGCAATTTACGAATCTGGATTTGTTGATTGCCAATCTGGAATCCACCAGCAGCTATTTGACAACGCAACTGGCAAGTATTTCCAGCATGTGGAATAGTGACGATTAATTGGGTTGGTAGATAAAAAAGGAATTGGGTAAATATATGTTTGGTTCTTCTCGGTATGGGGTCAATGCCTATAAAAAGATTGGTGTTGAAACAGGCGTATTGGCAGCAAGCCCACACAAGCTGATTGCCATGTTGTATGAAGGCGCTGTCAAGGCCATTGACCAGGCTTCCGTACATATGGCAGCCGGGGACATAGAAAAAAAAGGGGAATCGATTGCCAAGGCAGTCCAGATTATCCTGATCGGATTAAGAGCCAGTTTAAATAGAGAAGCAGGCGGTGAGCTGGC
>CAZAIY010000147.1:0-3810 GCA_964485295.1 uncultured Oxalobacter sp.
AATCGTTCCATAAAGTTCATTAACATCCGCTTATTTTAGGGGTAGATTTAAGGGTAGATTTAAAATTATAAAATTCTCTACCCTTATTTTAGGGGCTTTCTTTCTGGCATTTGAAGTCGTTACTCGTAATGACTCTCCCCGGATTGCCAATTACCTGATTTTCCCCCTTTTTTTTGAACCAAATGAATATTATTGACAATCATATTCTTGTCAATCGCTTTTAACATATCATAAATAGTTAAAAGAGCGATATGTACCGCTGTTAATGCTTCCATTTCTACCCCTGTTTTTGCAATAGTTTCCGTACGGGCATGACAGGTGATAGCAAAATTTTCTTCATGTAATGTAAAGTCAACAGCAATATGTGTGAGTGGCAGTGGATGACATAAAGGGATAATATCGCTTGTTCGTTTGGCAGCCATAATGGCAGCTGTTCTGGCTATACCAAGTACATCTCCTTTTTCTGCAGGACCTGATTTTACGAGGTTCCACGTGGTTTGATTCAGGAGAATAGTACCTTTTGCGATTGCTATTCGATGAGTATCTGCTTTATGAGCAATATCAACCATATGAGCTTGACCTTTTTGGTCAAAATGAGTCAATTGATTATCTTTGTTGATGGAAGAAAAAGACATTTTGAAAAAATAGTAGCAAAATGAAACAGAATATGTATAGGCATCTATGAGGAAATATCATAACATGATAGACAATCGCTCGTTTTTAGCGAAGAGTTTATGTATCGCATTTTTAAAAAATTAATACTGCCATTATTGTTTATGTTGGCAATTCAGCCAACAGTATATGCACAATATAATAATTTACCCACGCTCGGAGATACGGCTCGAGGAGAACTTTCTCCTTTGCTCGAACATAAAATTGGTGTTGAGATCATGCAACGTATTCAAGTGGATCCGGATTATATTGAAGATGGGATCATAACGGAGTATCTCAATGGAATTGGACATAAATTGGTAAATGCGACACCAGAAGTTCGAGGAGAGACAGGTTATGATTTCTTTTTCTTTGCTTTAAGAGATTCTACATTGAATGCATTTGCATTACCTGGAGGTTTTATTGGGGTTCATACGGGACTTTTGTTGGCGGCACAAAGTGAATCTGAATTGGCATCTGTATTGTCACATGAGATCGGACACGTTTCCCAGCGGCATATTGCCCGAATGATTGGTAATCAAAAGCAGGATATGCTAATTCCAATAGCATCTTTTGTGTTGGCGGCTATAGCCGGTGCTGCAAAAAATTCGAATGCTGCTGGTGCATTGGTAATGGGGGGACAGGGACTAGCTGTCCAGAAACAATTGAATTTTAACCGGGATGCAGAACGAGAAGCAGATCGTATTGGTTTTCAGATATTAAAAGAGGGTGGATTTGATACCAATGGCATGGTTCTGTTTTTTGAACGTTTACAAAAAGCAAATAGAAATTATGGAGAAGGGATATCGGTTTATTTAAGAACCCACCCATTGACTACGGAGCGTATAGCAGACATTGAAGCCAGAGTTCGTTCTGAATCCTATCGTCAGCATGCAGATAGTTTGGATTTTTATTATGCTCGTGTCCGTGCACAACTTTTACAGGATAGTAGTGTAAAAGGTATTGAAACAGCACAGGAGCATTTTAATGAAATGATCAAAATGGGTGGACGATATATGGTTTCTTCCGGTTATTATGGAAAAGCTTTATTGGCATTAAAGCAAAACGATATAGCAAAAGCCCAGCATTTCTTACAAGAATCAAAAAAAATGATCGGAGAAAAAAATGCAAAAAATAGTTTTGCATTAACTTGCACCTCCATTGATATTAAAACAAGGGCAAAACAATATTCTGAGGCAATAAAAGAATCACAGGTGGCATTATCCCGTTTTCCTGGGTCGAAAAGTTTAGTATATCTGCATGCCCAGATTTTAATTTATGCTGAAAACTATGATAAAGCAGTGGAATACTTAAGGAAACAGGCTCAAATTTATCGAAGTGATGCAATGATTCATGGTATGTTGGCGAAAGTATATGATGTTCAAGGCAAAATCGCTTTAATGCATATTGAACTTGCTGAATCCTATGGTCTTTCAGGAGGGTTATCTGCAGCATTGGAGCAATTACAATTAGCCAGACAGGCACCTGATGTCACGTTTTATGATCATTCTATTATAGATGCTCGGGAGCGCGAATTACAAAATCAGCGAATGGAAGAGTTGGCAGAAAAATAAATGATTTAAAGTGAAAAATGCTACCTAAACAAAAGCGTGTTTAGGTAGCATTGAAAAATTTAATTACGTGAAGGAGGAGTATCTACATCAGGATTTAACCCCATTACAAAATTAAATCCGCCATCTACATAGGTTATTTCTCCTGTAACCCCAGAAGCGAGATCCGAAAGCATAAAAGCAGCGACATTACCGACTTCTTCTATGGTGACATTACGACGCAATGGTGCATGACCTTCAACAAAATTTAAAAGAACATTAAAGTCCTTAATACCGCTTGAAGCGATTGTTCTAATTGGACCAGCAGACACAGCATTGATTCGAACACCCTGTTTTCCAAGAGATTCTGCCATATATCGTACGGTTGCCTCAAGAGAAGCTTTAGCCAAACCCATGGTGTTGTAATAAGGGATAGCTCGATTTGCCCCTAAATACGTCAGGGTAAGAGCTGAAGAGCCGGGTTGGAAAAGGTGTTTTGCAGCTTTAACCATGGCAGGAAAGCTGTAAGCAGAAACGTCATGGGCAATTCTGAAAGCTTCACGAGAAAAACCATCAAAAAAATCACCAGCTATTGCTTCTCTGGGAGCAAATGCAATAGCGTGAACAAGGCCATCTAATTTACCCCATTTCTTTTCGATTTCAACAAAAACATTTTCGATTTGTTCATCACTTGTTACATCACATTCGTAAACCATTTCACTGCCGAAACCTTTAGCAAAGTCAGTAATACGGTCTTTAAAACGCTCGCCAACGTAGGTAAAAGCCAGTTCTGCTCCTTCTCTATAACAAGCTTCAGCAATTCCATGTGCAATAGAACGATTTGAAAGCAATCCAGTAATCAGAATTTTTTTCCCTTGCAAAAAACCCATTTATGACTCCAAAAGAGATGAGCTCTACAAATAGAGCAAATATTTTTAAAAAAACACCATTGATCAATACCAAAGTGAAATGTATCGTAAATTGTAGGTTGCCGCTATAGTTGCATCAACTTTTTAAAGTGCAATTGTTGTTTTTTTGTCGATAGTTTTAATTTGTTACACATGCTTTTGCTTGGATTTATCTTGTTTCGATTCTTTTACGACAACAGTTTGTTTTTGATTCGTTTTTTTTGTATCTGAATTTTGTGCTTTTTTAGTGGTATGACGAGATTTTTTTGAAGAAATGGGTACATGTACTTTTAAAATTGTACCAACTGCAACTTTATTGCTTGTTAGCTTGTTCCAGGACTTCAAATCATTGATACTGATTTTGTAGCGGCTGGCAATTGATGCAAGACTGTCTTTCTCACGAACTTTGACTTTAACAATGCGTGTTGGAGAACCGATTCTTTCCAGTGATATTTTTCCTGTCTCGGAAATTTCAGGAGCAATATCCATTTCGTTTTTATGGTAGGAAGCAAGTGGTTTCGGGACTAAAACAGTTGAACCGAACTTGAGTACCATTTGAGAAGGAATAAGATTGGCTACCCGAATGGTATCTGGTGTTGTATTGTATTTTTCTGCAATGGATTCAACCGTTTCACGTGGTTCTGTAACCTGATATGCCGTCCAGGAGGATAGGGGTTGTTTCCAGTTCGCTAGATTTTGTT
>CAZAIY010000148.1:0-3797 GCA_964485295.1 uncultured Oxalobacter sp.
CCTGAGCAGCCGCTGCTTCTTCTGCCGCCAGCGCCTCCGCTTCCGCCAGAGCCGCTTCTTCTGCCGCCTTGGCAGCTTCCTCTTCTGCCGCTTTGGCCGCCGCTTCGGCTTCCGCCTTGGCTGCCGCTTCGGCTTCTGCCTTGGCTGCCGCCTCATTTCTCAATCTGATCGCTTCTTCGGCTTCCGCCTTGGCTATTGCCTCCGCTTTTATTCTCGCAGCCTCTTCCGCTTCACGTTTTCTGCGATCAGCTTCTTCCTGCCCTGAAAGCTTATAGACCAACGGTTTCAGTATGGTCATGTAAAACCAAATAAAAATTCCTGCAAAAATGATGTATTTAGCCATATCTTTTGCCTGACTCTGAATTTCTGGATCCTTCCAAAGCGGAACACCTTCATCAAGCGGAGCAAAACGAGTATTCAAAACAGACAGACTGTCACCTCGCTGCGGGTTATAACCCATTGCCTCCTTAACCAAGGACGCCACTTCCTCTTTTTCTGCATCTGTTAAGGGTACCAACGCCTCCTTGCCATTTTCATCCTTGCCTGGCTTATAGTTCACCACTACCGCTACGGTCATGCGTTTGATTTCGCCTTTTGCCTTTTGCGTATAGCGAAGCGTTTTATCCACCTCGTAATTGATGACCGATTCCTTTTTCCCTTCTATCGGTGCATTCTGATTATTCTGATCCACCGGCGTAAATACACGCTGTCCCGGAGGCGCTGTCTGCTGCTGCCCCGGATTCATTTGAATCAAGGGCGCTGTTGGCGGAACCGGCGGCTGATTGGTTACCGCACCCGGAATACCTCCATTCGGATCCGAGAGCATTTTTTGCGATTCCAGACTTTGCTGACTGCGAATGGAAGGCGCATTGGGAGCCTGGTTGGGCTTATAAATTTCCTCAGCCTGCTCGCTCTTGTTGAAATCCACCTCTACCGTTGCTTCAGCCCTGACATTTTTTTCACCAACAACCGGAATCAGAATGGATTCCACTCTTTTAACAATATCCTTTTGCAGCTGCTGGACATATTCCCTTTGCTTGGCATCAAGTTTTTCCGTTTCCGTTTTTTCCTTGTCCTGCCAGGAGAGCAGATCCCCATTCTGATCCACGACAGTCACATTGGCAGCGGTTAAGCCCGGTACACTGCTTGCCACCAGATGGACAATCGCATTGACCTGCATACGATCCAGTGCCCTGCCGTGATACAGGGTCAACAAAACGGAAGCGGTCGGTTTTTGCTGATCCCTTACAAAAACCGATGCCTTGCTCATCGCCAGATGCACACGGGCATGCTCAATTGCATCCATTGACTGAATTGTTCTACCCAGCTCCCCTTCCAGCGCACGCTGAAAATTGACCTGCTCCAGAAATTGTGACGCACCGATTTTCTGGTTTTCCATTACCTCAAAACCGACACCACCCGCTTTAGGCAGACCATCTGAAGCCAGTTTCAGACGCAGGCCATGCACCATTTCAACAGGAACCAGAATGGAACCGCCACCATTGGTAATCTTGTACGGCACACTCATCTGATCAAGGGCAGCAATAATTTGCCCACCATCCTTTTCAGAAAAACCGGAATACAAAACACTGTATTCCGTTTTGTTTGTCCATAACCAGATCCCTGTTCCCACAGCAATCAGAAAAGCGGCCAGAACGGCTAACGCAATATTTCTGATACGCGGCTCTTCCAGCCTTTCCCTTATATGCATCACACGTTTCATATAAGGACTGAGTTCTCTCTCGGGAACAGGATTTTCCTCTTCTGCGGCCGTTTGCACCTGCTCTGCCTGCGCCGCCGCTTCCTGGGTAATGGACGCGCCCGAAACAACATTATCAGCTGCCTGCGCCCCAACGCTTTCCTGTGCAGAAGGAGTAGCAGCAGAAGTTTCCTCTTCTGCTGACGCCATGGCCATTTCATTTAACAATCCGGGTTCTTCTGCTACCGCCATCTTCGCTCTCCAGACCAACTGTAAGTGAAGTCAATGTTCATTTTTCTCTGAATACGGTTGTCCCTAAAAACACATTAAGGGGAATTATGATTATTTATAATTGTCCTCTCAAAACCCCTTTTTCAAAGCGTGAAATAAAGCGGCTTTTTACCGTTTTATCGGCGTTCAGAAAATACACAGCGATGCTAAAGTAACTACCATCTGTTAATTCGTGTACGGATACAACAAAAATGCCATAAACCGGCGAAAAAAAACTCTCTTGAGGAATAAAAAAATGATGGCTATCAATACCAATCAAATTCAGGCCATGCTTGAACAAATCAGGGCAACGGCAGCACAGGTATCTCCTCCTGCAAATCAGGTGCAAAATGTCGCCAAAAAAGTGCTTCCTGAAGCGGCTGAAAAACCTCAGGAAACCCAGAAAATGGATTTTGCCGCCGCTTTGCGTGCCACCCTGGATAATGTCAATGATCTGCAGGTCAAGTCCGAACGACTGGGTGAACAGTTCGCTTTGGGAAATGATGACGTACAACTCTCCGACGTCATGATTTCCATGCAAAAGGCCAATATTGCACTTCAGACAACGGTTCAGGTCAGAAACAGGCTCGTTTCCGCCTATCAGGAAATCATGGGCATGCAAATCTGATTTTCTGCCGTTTGTCCATTACTCTCCAACCAACGGGAAGCATTTCATGCTTCCCGTATGTTTTATTCATGATGAGGATAAATATTCCGGGATCATTTTGTCCCGAAATGCAAAAGGATCAGGAAGTCACGCCCCATTCGGAAATCCGGTCAAAAAAGAGGATCCTATTTGGTCATGACCCGTCTTTGGCGTTCAAGATGCGTAATGTAGCGCTGCAGCAATGCCTCCACAGCTCTTGAGAGTCTGACAAACCGGCATCCTATACGACGCTGGCGCGAGCCGTCTGACGCAACATCAAATGAGTTGCGAATCTCGATGGAAACCTTTATCGGCTCAACGTCAGGCAACTGCAACTGGCAGTCCTCGTATACTTTTCCAATCGTACTGTCAAACCGCATGGTTTTATCCACAATATTCAGACCGGTTGCACTTATATTGCGGATATCACCTGTATACGAAACCGTTGTATTTGCCGGCCCCTTGACCGGAATAACAATTTTGCTGCCTGAAACGGATATGCGGAAATTCTCACGGCGCTGCAATCGGGTCAATGCCTCCGGAAATGGCACACCAATAACCGGTTTGCCATCCATTTTGTAGGGATAGAGCTGGTCTACCGAAAAGGAAATCGTGATTTTATCCTGCTTGCCTTCAAAATTCACATGACGGCTTTTTACCAAAATGCCGGTTTCATTGGGACCAAGACGGGCATCGATCAGCATCATCCGGTTTTTTGGATCCACATTGACAATGTCAACAGACAGGTTTTCCTGCCTTTCAGAAAAGCTCATTCGAAGGCGTTGACCAGTGTTTTGAAGATCCCTGAAAATTCTTCCCATTTCAAAGGATGATGTTATCTGGTACTTTGCCAAATCTGCCTGCATTGAACTATCTTTTGACATTCATTTTTCCTTATTCAATTTACTTCAACTGCCATACGGAATTTCCATACTTTTCTCCGCCATAAGAGAATAACAAAAACTCTGAAATTCTCAAGGTCTCTTTTGGCAAAAAAAGGCGCTTCAGGGAAAGAAAATGATGGTTTTTTCGTAAAAGACACCATGACCGGCATGACATAAGCGTATATAACGTCCTGTCTTTAAAGCATATTTTTCAAGATGGCCGGTTATGGCAACGAGTGGATAAAAATTTTTTCTACAGAAAAATTTTCCTGATTTTTTTTCAACGTAACCTGTTTTT